>JBBSJZ010000036.1:0-20719 GCA_038256795.1 Pirellulales bacterium
GAGCGACTACTGTTACGGGATGGGACCGTAAGGAATTGGTGGTTCCGAACAAGAATTTGATTACCGAGAAACTATTGAATTGGTCGCTCACGAATGTCATCAATCGTGTTTGCATCAGTGTCGGGGCATCGTACGATTCGGATCCCGATGAAGTGCGCAATATCCTGATGCGAATTTTGACCGGGCACCCTGACGTGATGGAGGATCCGACTCCGTTGATCAATCTTGAGGAGTTTGGTGACAATTCGCTGAATTTCACGGCAAGGTTTTTTCTCGCGAATCTCGATCGACGGATTGGCGTCACGCACGAGATCAATACGGCCATTGTTCGTGATTTCCGTGCGGCGAATATCAGTATTCCGTTTCCTCAGCGTGATTTGCACATCAAGGTGGAATCGGGTCAAGCGGCACTTCCCATCATGACCACCCGGCCCGAATGAAACGACGTATCTGGCGTGCGGTACGTTCGTTCTTAGCCGTGCTGGTTGTGGCTTCTGTTTTCATTTTGGCAATGACGATGTTTTTCGAAAGCAGCATGGTTTATCCGGCGCCGGGTCCCACGGAAGGTAATTGGGCGCCGACCGATTTTTTATTCGAAGCCGTGGATTTGGCTGCCGAAGATGGAACTCGTTTGCACGGTTGGTATCTGCCTCATGCGGAATCACGTGTCGGCGTGGTCTACTTTCACGGCAATGGTGAGCACGTTCCCTGGGTGGCCCCCGAATTGGCCGAGTGGCGTGATGAGTTGCGAACGAGCATCCTCGTGGTCGACTACCGGGGTTACGGCAAGAGCGAGGGAAAGCCGAGCGAAAAGTTACTGGTGGCTGATGGAGTCTTGGCCGTGCGTTGGCTCGCCAATCGCCAACAGGTAGAACCCCGCGAGATCGTATTGTGGGGACGTTCAATCGGCGGCGGAGTCGCGGCGGGAGTGGCCGAGGTGACTCAGCCCCATGCGATGGTGATGGAGGCAACCTTTGATTCGATCGTTGAGGTCGCGGCGTCGCACATCCGTTGGTTGCCCGTACGCTGGCTGATGCGAAACCGATACCCGTCGGTTCAGCGGTTGGCTAGTTTTCGCGGCGCGTTTCTCCAATGGCATGGTGACTCGGATCTTGTCGTGCCGCTCGCCAACGCCCAGAAGTTATTTGCTGCAATCGCTTCACCGAGTAAACAGTTCATCCTCGGTCAACACATGGGGCACAACGATGAGTCGCCCCAGGCATTCAAGCGAGCAGTAAAAAAGTTGTTTGACCGTTTGAATGAAGCTGGGTAAAGCCGCGAGCGCGTTGGCGATAACGCGGCTCACCGGCTCAGTCGCAAAGCATGGCTGTCGGCGTGCGCTTGAATGTTTCCGGGCAAGGTGTAACGCCGCGCTTCGGCGGACAAGATTGTGTGCGCGACTTGCTGCCAATGGTCACTCGTCATCGCGATTCGTGGCCACATCAATCGTCGCCAACATTGCTGGACGGCTTCGATGACGACACTCTGTGGGGCACTCGGACCTTGGCGAATGACGAGGCAACCTAGATCACCCGCAAGTTCATGTTCGGCGAGCCACTGGATCGCTAACCGCTCCATTGTCTTTCGCCATTCACGTTGATGCTCACCCGCGCTAGCGATCCGGCCGGCGGCACCGCGGTAGCGAGATTCGACGAGTGGCATCAGCTCGTGACGGATCCAATTGCGGGTGTAGCGAGTATCATGATTGCTTGAGTCTTCACGCCAAACGACGTTGTGTTCCGTGAGCCAGTTGCGGACGATGTGGCGACGAATGGCGAGCAGGGGGCGGATGAGGACTGCGTCGCTGCCGAGGAATCGTTGCGGTGCGATCCCTGCCAAACCGGCGGGGCCGCTGCCACGAAACAAGTGGTGCAGGATCGTTTCGGCATTGTCGTCCGCGGTATGTCCGACGGCGACATAGCGTGCACCGGACGCGTGCGCGAGCTCGTTAAACACGGTATAGCGGCGGTTTCGCAACGTCGCTTCATCCGACGCGTGTCCATCCAAGCGAATCGTGTGCACTGGAAACTCGAGTCGCGCCGCGAGTTCACACACGGACCGCTCGTCGGCATCGGATTCCTCGCCGCGCAACCCATGATTGACGTGAACGAGGGTGATCGAGCCGGTCGGGCGAGGTTCGTCACCGGAGTGCGCGACCGCTTGTTGGCGAAGGGTGGCCATCGCTAATGCCAAGGCAACACTATCGGCACCTCCACTGCAACCAACGAGCACACCACATGGCAGCCAGCGACTGGGCGGCCACGCTTCGCACACGCTGGAGAGGAGGTTTTGCGTATCCATGTGTTTCGACTCGAGGCCCGGGAACCCAGGTTCCTCGAGCCGAAGCTTTCTCGCCACCGCTAGACGCTGGCGAGTTTCTGCAGCATGGATTTGCTGTGCAGTGCCGGTTGCATCGGATCGGCACCGAGGGTGCCGACGATCTTCTCTTCGTAGTTGGGCGACTCCGCATCGGCGAGCATGGTGCGAACGTAGGCGAGCCGGTCGTTGATGCCGAGTTCGTCTTCGTTGTACAGATGATGCCGCTGGGCGATGTGATCCGTGAGTCGCTTCTCGAAAGCTTTCCAATGATTGATGTCACGGTGTTTCTTGGCGCGCAGGCGACGGCGATACCAATCGCTTGCGAGCAACGACTCTCGCGTGAACATGTTGCGAATCTCGGGATCGTTGATCGACTTGCCCTCGAAGTCGCCGGTCGCCATGATACTCAGCAGCGCTTGAAGTGGCGGGCAAGCGAGCTCGTAACTGCCGTCTTCAAAGTATCGCTGGGCCACTCGTTTTTGTGCCTCGGCGATATGCAAAATTCCGTCCGCGAACGAATCCGCGTCCTGCATCTCGGGCTTCAAAATCTCCTTGGTGAATACCTTGCCGGGATTATCAAACACGCGGGCCAAATAAGAGCGAACGAACTTGGCCGTCATCCGATACCCGAGTCGGCTGGCGGGAATCTCCACGCCGTTATGGGTAAAGTCTTCGACTTTTTCAAGCATCCGATTCTTGACCAGCGCCGCAGGATCGCGTTCTTCGGGCCCCATGCGGCACCACACCTCGGGAATCAAGATTGAGATATCGTGACCGACCTCGAAGCGTGAACCGACGTGACCCGCGGGAGTGCTAAATCCACCGAGTCCCGTTAGGATCATCGAGACGATTGTCGAGTTCATATCGATTGACGGCACGAGTGCATTGAAGGGACCCTTGGTGAGTGCGCCTTCGCTCCCCGCGCCCGTGGTGCTGGGGCTCTTGCCCGTGAGCGAGCACACGTAATCCATCACGAGTTCGGGCAACTCTTGATAGTGCAGCGGCGAATAAACTGCGAGCGAGCGGAAGCCAGCTGCCAAATCGGGGGGATTGTTTCGACGTCCTCCGAGCACCGCACCGACGGGTGTGTAAACCGGTTCGTCGGCCGCGAGGCAACGTGTGAGTTGAAGTCCTCGCATCGCCACATAAGTGTCGCGAGAATTGACCATGTCGGGTCGATCTTGCAAGTAACGTGGGTTCTTGGTCGGTTTACCATCCACGATTCGCGGATGGGCGCTGCTCACGAGATAGCCGTCGGTCTTCTCTGCCGTGCGGGAAATGAGTGAGTGCATCGGCTCGCTGAATTTTTCGAACTCGATTTCATCATCGACAAGCGTTCTCGCATCTTCGGTCGTCAGCGGCGCGAAGTTACTGACAAAATTGCCGGGCCGAGCCAAATCCCACTCCGTTTGTTTATCCAGTCCACGATGCACGGCATCATCCGGACGTTGGAATAAACGAAATTCACAATTCTCGACGAACTTGTAGCTGTGCGCCGGCAGCACACCTTCGCCGACGTTCACCAATCGATCCGCCGGAGCAACCACGCTTGCGGTGATGTCATCTTCACGCTGGACCTTGGCGGCCGCGATAAAGTCCTGACGTAGCTTGAAGGTTCGCCAACGCGTGCCATCGAGCCCGACTCGCAAGTAGGTTCCGACGAGCGAACGGTCTCCCATCTTGAGCTCGTGACCGGGCGAGCCGTTGACGATGTCGACGCCGAAATGCTGACGCCAATTGGAATCCATCCCCGGACGAATGAATCGTTTGATGATGAGTGCCATCGCGTAAACATGATCCGGCAAAGCTTTGAGCCATTCGTTGTAATCATCGGAATAATCCGGCGACGGCGTCAGCAATTGAATCACGCTACCGAGGCTGCGCTGCGGATCTAGCACGCCGCGGCTGGCCCGCGCCGAATAGTCTGGCTTGTCACTGAAGTCGCGATGCCAACGATCGCTGAACGATTTCGCGAACAACTCATCGAGCCGATCGAAGTCGTCTTGGATGTCTTTCACAAAAATCGGCCCGTAGAGCATGTAGTCGCGAAGACTCTTGCTAATTTCGCTCTTTCCGCCGCCGGAAACCGTACACGGTTTGTGACAAAGGACCCCTTCGCCGACGGTACCGACGAGTCGCCATGACGGTGCGGCGGGGTGCTTTTCCAAGCGGATTTTATACCCGCTCGGGGCGATGTAGATCTTGGACGACGCGAGCGGAATACGATGTTCCTGGGTGCCCCGAGTCCACTTGATGCATCGCTCATCGAGCGTCACGTAAGCGTCTTCGGGGATGTAAAGGACGTGGTCGTCGAAGCGGTCGATCCCATAACCTTCGGGTTGGACATCGATGAACGACTCATAATCACGAGCGACGTCGTCGAACGTGCGGCCGTTGTAGCGGCGGCTATTGACGCGGAAGTCTTCGCCGAGCGAGTACGATGCGAAGGCGAGCGCACCACCGGCGTGCTCTTCTTCAACGCCACCCATCAGATTGGCGGCAAAACTGATTTGCGTTTTGACTTCTTTCTTGCAATACCCGTAATAATTATCGGCGATGATCGTCACCATCACGCCGCTATCGTCGCGACACGCGAGCTTGAATGCCGATCCGTCGTTGTACAACTCCGACTCGTCCTTCCAACACATCGAGTCGGCGCGTTGACGCTCGGTCGCGTCTTCGCAATGCGGCAGCCCGAGTGACTTTTTGGTCAGCGACGTGAGGTGCGTCGCCAGGATTACGCAGCCCGTGTGACCGCTCCACGATTTCGCATCGAGCCCGGCATCGTTAGCCGAGATCAATGCATCCCCGGCATTACCGAAGATTGACTCGACGAAATCTAGGTTGCTGACGAGCGATCCAGGTGCAAAGAATCGCGTCTCGAGCGACTTTGCTTCGCAGTACCCAGGAACTTCGGGACAAACGAGCGGGCGAAGCAGCAGCGAGACCCAGGTTCGCGACGGCTTGGACGATTCGCTCGTGTAAGGCAATACCATCAAGTTCTCAGGCGGCTGCATCGCCGCTCGGAACAATTTGACAAACACATTCTTGGGCACGACTCGCTTGTCACCGGGTACGGGCAATCCGCCGGAGACGACGTGGAACGTGCCTGCCGTCGTGCGACGGTCACTCGCCGGATTGTTGAGCACACCGTTGGAACATCGGTAAGAGCTAAGCAATTCGTTCTCGAACTTCTGGCCAGCGACCGGTAAGCTCAACTCGCGCGCCATGCCGTGACGGTCGAGCGTCAGCGTGCGGCCGGGTAATCGCAGCGGCTCCTCGCCAACACAGTCACTGAAGTAACGATTCAAGAACGCTTCGACGCGCGAATCGATCGGAGCTCGGTGCTCAGCGAGCAAACGATTTTTTTCTCGCAGACTATCCAGCATCCCGGCACTAAAAGCGGCGAGCGAATGGTCCGTCGTGTCCTCTTGCGGCGGCAGCAACCCAGCCGAAGCGAGCTGCAGCGCGATGTAGCTGCGGAGGTGCTGACGCTCGTTCGCGTCCGTTGCGAATTCCTGGTCCCATCCGAGTGATCTTTGGAGGTCCGTGTGCTTGCGAATCAACGGCATGGCAATGGTTTCCTAGCGAGATGAACGTGTGCGACAACGTGAGCTGGCCGAGCGCGATGTGATTCATGACCGGCAAGCGTCTGGCAGATCAGATCCAGCGGCTAACTCCGGTCGGACCACTGCTCGAGACGTAGGGTAACAAATCGCCCCAAAACATTCCTTCCGGCTTCGAGAAAATGCGTTGGGTGCGTTGGTGCATGCTCCGCTAAGCGGTTATCATGGGTCCTCAGTTTGCCACAAGAAAACCCGATGGAATCAATATTCATGCGATCTCGCATTTCGCTCACCCACCGAGCACTCCGGCTGTGCTTGCCAATCCTGCTTTCGGTCGGTTTCGTCCTGCCCGCCCAAGATTGCCTTGGCCAAGATGCTGCGGCCGAAAAGGACACGGTCAAAAAGCGTGGTCTCGGCGTCACACCCGCTGATCGATTCGCGATCGCGCCGGATTTTAAAGTCGAACTCATGCACGAGGTCCCCGCGCCAACCGAAGGCTCCTGGGTCAGTTTGACGATCGATCCGCAAGGACGGTTGATCGCGTGTGACCAAGAGGGGGGATTGTTCCGTGTCGATGTCTCAGGCGACGAGGCCAAGGTCGAGAAATTGAAGATCGACATCGTCGGTGCCCAGGGGCTGCTCTACGCTTTCGATTCCCTCTACGCGAACTTGAATACGCCCAAACATCCGTCGGGTATTTGGCGTTTAACCGATACGGATGGTGACGACCAATTTGACAAGAAAGAACACCTTGTGCCGATGAACCCGGGTGGCGAACACGGGCCGCACGCCATGATTTTGTCGCCCGACAAGACTCGCATTTTGTTCTGTGCTGGCAACAACACGACGTTGCCCGACAACATCGTTCGCAGCCGCGTTCCGAAGCACTGGAGCGAAGATCACTTGCTCGGCCGGATGCCCGACGCCCGCGGCCACAACGCCGACCGCCTCGCCCCGGGGGGCTTCGTCGCTTCGATGAAACCGGACGGCACGGACCTTGAGCTCGTTGCCACCGGGTTTCGCAACGAATACGACATCGCACTGAACCGCGACAACGAATTATTCGCCTTTGATGCCGACATGGAATGGGATCTCGGCACGCCTTGGTACCGGCCGACACGGGTGAATCATGTGATCAGCGGCGCAGAATTTGGCTGGCGGAACGGAACCGGCAAGTGGCCCGCCTACTATGCCGACTCATTCGGTGCCGCCGTTAACATTGGCCCCGGGTCGCCGACCGGTGTCGCTTTCGGTTACGGCACGAATTATCCCAAGAAGTATCAAGACGCATTGTTCATTTGCGATTGGAGCTACGGAAACATTTACGCCGTGCATCTGACCGAAGATGGGTCGAGCTACTCGGGAAGCTACGAAACGTTTGCCACCGCAGCGCCGTTGCCCGTGACCGATCTCGTGGTTCGCGAGCAAGATGGAATGATGTACTTCACCATCGGCGGCCGCGGTACTCAATCGGGTTTGTATCGCATTCGCTATGTCGGCAAAAGCGACGGTGAGCCAGAATCGCGAGCGGCGGTCGAGTCAGTCGCGGCTGTTGAAATGCGATCGCTGAGGCACAAAATCGAAGACCAGCACCTGGCCGTTCCGAGCCCAGCGAACGTCTCGCTCGCACTCGAGAATCTGGCGAGCGATGATCGTGCGATTGCCTTCGCCGCACGCATTCTGCTCGAACACCAGACCGTCGATGCCTGGGTCGACAAGATTTCTGGACTCGCTTCTCCCCAAGCCAAAACACTGGCCGTGATCGCATTGGCTCGCACCGGCACCGAGGATCAACGTGATCTTGCGATGTCGACCCTCGAGTCACTCGATTGGTCACGACTCCCACCGCAAGGCCAGCTCGATCTGCTTCGCGCCCATGCACTCGTGGCGATGCGATTGGGGCCACCGACGGATGATGAAGCGAAGGCTTTGGGCGAAAAGTATGTGGGGGCGTTTCCATCCAAGGACAATCGCGTCAACCGTGAACTGGCCCAATGGCTGGTGTACTTGAAGTATCCGCCGGCGACCAAGTTGGTCGTCCAAGAGATGGCCTCGGCACCGAGCCAAGAAGATCAATTGCACTACGCAATGACACTCCGCGGTGCCGAGCAAGGTTGGAACCCAGAACTTCGACGAACTTATCTGAGCTGGTTCAATGACATTCAATCGTCTCGGGGCGGCATGTCCTTCGGCGGGTTCATCGACAACATCAAGAAAGAACACGTCGCTTCATTCGGCAAGAAACTTCAAGAACGTTTCACGGATTTGATCAACCCGCCCAAGTCGGACGTCCAGCCCGTGCCGGAAATTCAACGTCCGTTCGTGAAGGAGTGGACGGTTGATGAGCTGGTTTCGATCGTGTCGGACGAATCTCGGGTCAAGAACTTTGCTCGTGGCAAGGAAATGTTTGCGGCGGCACAGTGTTACAAATGTCACCGCATGGGCATCCAGGGCGGAATCTTGGGACCAGAATTGACGAGCGCGGGCGGTAAGTACAACCCGCACGATTTGCTGGTTTCGATCATCGAGCCGAGCAAGGTCATCAGCGATCAATACGGAGCGACCCAGTTTCTCACCGAAGACGGTAAGGTCGTCGTCGGCCGCGTCGTTAATATGAACGGCAAAAATTTGTCGGTGATGACGAACATGCTCGATCCGTCATCGCTCGTGAATGTCGATCGCGAAACGGTCGAAGAGGCGACGCCAACGACTTTGAGCATGATGCCCAGGGGACTGATCGATACGCTCAACCAACAGGAAATTGCCGACCTTGTCGCCTATCTGCGGGCCGGAGGTAATGAGTTGAGTCCGATCTACGTCGGTGCTCCCGGAAACGCAGCCGCTAAGACTTCGGCAACAACGGCACCGGCAATCAAGGCTACGCCGGCCGCAACCGACGGTGCCGCCGCAGATCAACCTTGGCTCGAGTACGAGGGCGGCCGCGGTGTCGGACCTGGAAAGCAAATGGGCGTGGGCAAGCACGTCGTGCTCGTGGGCGGTGATGAAGAGTATCGGAGCGAAGAGTCGCTGCCGCAGTTGGCAAAAATATTGTCGACGCATTTCGGTTTTCGAACCACGGTGCTCTTCGCGATCGACCCCAAGACTGGCGAGATCAATCCCGAAGAACTCGGGAATATCCCGAACTTGACTTCGCTCGATGATGCGGATTTGATGATCTTGGCGACGCGGATGCGAAAGCTTCCCGATGACCAAATGAAGCACCTCGTCGATTACATCGAGGCTGGAAAGCCGATCGTCGCGCTTCGGACCGCGACGCATGCTTTCGATGAGCGCGAGGGTTCCCGTTACAACAGGTATGGCTTCCGTCACCAGGGGGCGGATTATCAAGGCGGATTCGGACGTCAAGTGCTCGGTGAGACGTGGATCGCTCACCATGGCAAGCACAAGTACGAAGCGACTCGCGGCATCGTTGCGGATGCGAATCATCCCATCGTTCGCGGAATTCAACCGGGTGAGATCTTCGGTCCCTCAGACGTCTACACGGTTCGATTGCCGTTGCCCGGTGATAGCCACCCGGTGGTTCTCGGAGCGGTGCTCACGGGAATGGGCTTTGACGATCAAGCGGTGACTGACGATCGCAATGATCCCATGATGCCGATCGCTTGGACACGAACTCACAAGGGCGGCCGAACCTTCACGACCACGATGGGCGCCGCAACCGATTTGCCCTACGTAGGCGTCCGCCGCATGATTATCAATGGCTCACTCTGGGCACTCGGCATGGAAGACCAAATCAAACCGGACCTCGATGTGTCGATTGTCGGCGACTTCCAGCCTACCGCCTACGGCTTCGGCTCTTTCGTCAAAGGCAAAAAGCCGAACGATTATCGCTAACTACATTCGCCGAGTCGCCACAGCCTCACATAAGTCGTCAAGCACCGCAATGGTTTCTTCCCAACCGATGCAAGCGTCCGTGATGCTCTGGCCGCGAACGAGCTTTCCCTCGCCGAGATTTTGGCGGCCTGCGACGAGGTTGCTCTCCACCATCACGCCCATGATGCGTTGATCACCGCCAGCGACCTGGGTGCAAATATCGCGGCACACGTAACGTTGTCGCGTGTGCTTCTTGCGGCTGTTCGCGTGGCTCGTGTCGATCATGATCCGCGCCGGCAACTTGGCCTTGAGCAACAATTCCGAGGCGGCGTCGATGCTCGCCGCGTCGTAGTTGATGTGCGTTCCGCCACGCATGATCAGGTGACAATCGCTGTTACCCGTTGTCTTGAAGATCGCAGACTCGCCGTCTTTGGTCACCGATAGAAAATGATGAGGGTTCTGGGCGGAACAAATGGCGTCCACTGCGATCTGGACATTGCCGCCCGTTCCATTCTTAAATCCGACGGGGCACGACAATCCCGACGCGAGTTCGCGATGCCCTTGGCTTTCGGTGGTGCGAGCGCCGATCGCTCCCCAACCGACGAGATCCGCAATGTACTGGGGGCTGATCAAGTCCAAGAACTCAGTCCCCGTCGGCAACCCCAGCGCACTGATATCACGAAGCAATCGCCGCGCCGTTTGTAAACCAAGATTGATCTCGAAACTATCGTCGAGCCCCGGATCGTTGATCAATCCCTTCCATCCCACCGTGGTTCGCGGCTTCTCGAAATAGACACGCATCACGATGAGCAACTCGCCCGCTCGCTTCTTTTGCTCCGCCGCGAGTAATTCCGCGTACTCGATCGCGGCCTCCGCATCGTGGATCGAGCATGGACCGACGACGACCACCAACCGATCATCTTCCTCGCGCAAAACCCGCTGGATGCCTCGGCGAGCTTCGGCAACGATGCTCGCTACCGCCGGCTGGACCGGGAACTCCGCCATCAATTGACTTGGCGGAATGAGCGTCTTCACGGCACTAATTCGGAGGTCATCGGTGGCGGGTGAATTCGATTTATCGGTCATGACGGCGTCTGGAAGGCTGCGTTGGAGGTTGGCGGTGTATTGATGCGTTTCGTGGGTCGTTTGACTATCACCCGAGAATGTAGAAGATCAAGTGCGGATCGCGAAGAGGCGAGAAAAACGGCTAGCCCTGCCATCCGTGGGTGTAGCCGCGCGTGATCATCGACTGCGGGGCCTCAAAAATCTGCGCCACTGGCCCAGACTCCACCAGTTGCCCCGCGCCGTCCGCAAACCAAAACATCGCGACGTCATCCGCGATCCGCTTTGCCTGGGCCAAATTGTGCGTCACGATCACGATCGTCATCCGCTGGCGTAAACTCAAGATTAACTCCTCAACGCGGCCCGACGCGATCGGATCCAAGGCACTGCAGGGTTCATCGAGTAACATCACCTCCGGCGAAAGCGCGAGCGCCCGAGCGATGCACAATCGTTGTTGCTGGCCTCCGGAGAGGGTCATCGCCGACGTGTCGAGCCGATCGCGAACCTCGCTCCACAAGCCGACGTCCACCAATACCCGCTCCATCGTCGCTTCGATCTCGTCCCGCGAACCGAGACGATGCTCGCGGAGTGCCAATTGAATATTCTTGCGAATCGAAAGTGGGAATGGATTCGGCTTTTGAAAAATCATCCCCACGCGCCGCCGCAGCGTGCGCACGTCGGTCGTTCGCGTCAACACATCAACGCCCTCGACAATCGCGGACCCCGTCACACGGCTTCCCGGTATTAGGTCACTGATCCGATTGAGCGTTTGCAAGAAGCTCGTCTTGCCGCAACCGGATGGTCCGATGATCGCCGTCACCCTCAATCTCGACACCTCCAACGAAACACCGCGCAGCACCTCACGCCGGCCATAGGCGACGCCGAGCTCTCGCGTCCGAATGACGATCGGATCGACGTCACTCATTCTGACGCACCACTGCCTCTCAAACAGACGTGAACGGTGACTCGCGTCATCCCATTGATGAGCAAGAGCATCCCCACCAACACGAGCGATGCGGTGTAGGCATTCGCCGTGCCACCTGGAATGTTCATCGATAAATCGTAGATGTGAACCGATAGCGAGCGGCCCGAATCCGTAATGCCGCGTGGCATCCGATCGACATAGCCGCTCGTGAATAGCAGCGCCGCGGTCTCCGCCAAGACGCGACCGATCCCCAACACCCAACCCACCACGATGCCTGCACTCGCGCGCGGCAACAACACTGACCACGTCGCTCGCGTGCGACTGATTCCTAGCGACGCTGCTGCGACTCGATAATCATCGGGAACACTCCTCAGTGACGCTTCGATCGTCCGAACCAAGATTGGTAACACCATGCACGCAAGTGTCAAACCGCCCGCGAGCAACGAGTATCCGAGCCCCATCCATCCACAGAAAACAGCGTTTCCAAACAGGCCAAACACGATTGAAGGAACCGCGGCAAGCACATCGAGCGTCCGACCGACGATGCTCGCAAACGCACCTCCACGTCGCGAAAAATCGCTCAACCCAATGGCCGCTGCCAATCCCAACGGTAATGCCACCGCCATCGCGATTGCTAAGATCAAGAGTGTCGAGACCAAGATCGGAGCAATGCCACCGCTGCGTCCCGCCCGCGCCGGTGAATCAGCCAAAAACGACCACCTCAATCCGCCGATCCCATGCCAAACCAAGTCGCCAACGATGCCGATTAAAATCATTGCAACGAGCGAGGCCACCAACCACATCACGACCGTTACGGCGAGTTCACCCTGGCCACCGGAGGTTGGCAATTGAACGCGTGATGTCGATTTCATGATTCGCGTCCCAGCCACTGGGCACACGCGACCAAGCCCATACTCGTCACGAGCAGCGCCAGCCCCGAGGTGTACAAGGCACTCCGGTGCAAATCGAGTGCATACCCCATTTCGAGCGCCATATTCGCCGTCAACGTTCGCACGGGATCAAACACACCCCTGGGTATCTTCACGACGTTGCCGCACACCATCAATACCGCCATCGTCTCGCCCATCGCTCGCGTCGCACCAAGCAGCATCCCCGTCACGATGCCAGCTCGAGCCCCAGGAATCACGACGTGCCGGATCACTGCGAAGCGACCCATTCCGAGCGCCACCGCACCACGCACCCGTTCTCGCGGTACTGACTCCAGTGCTGAACCGGTCACGAGCATCACTGTCGGCAAGATCATCAGCGTCACGATCACGACGCCGGCGAGTAAACTCTGGCCCGGCGGCGAGACTCGGGCGATGAGCGGTGCCAGCACCATCAGCCCCCACAAGCCGAAGACCACCGAAGGTATCCCCGCCAGCAGCTCGATCAAGCCGCGAAACATGACTGCGACATGCGGTGGCGCATAGAATTCGGCAAACACAGCCGAAACAACACCGAGCGGCGACGCCAGCATCACCGCGCCACCCGTCACCACGAGCGTCCCCACAACGATCGGCCACATTCCGAACGTCCCCTCGCTCGCCTTGGCCGACGGATGCCAACTCGCATCCGTGACCATTCTCGACCCGAGCGACGAGATCGCGGGCCAGGACTCGTGAGCGAGAAACGACACGATCAGCAACACGAGCGAGGACGCCGCGATGGCGGCCAATCGCAACCCCGACCCGACTTGGGCGTCAAGATTCGGACGGAACAAATGCCAGCTCCCGAACCAGATCATGCTGCGCAGGCGACGTCGAAAATTCAATGAACAATCTCGTCCATCCCGTCGGTTCGTCTTTCGTGACCCAGTTCAATGTTCGTGACATCGGGAATGTCCCATCTGCAACCGTCGCCACGGAAGCTTCGACACCATCGATCCCGAGCAACCGGATCGGTACCCCGGCGTCGCGATCGTATTGTGCCGTGCCGACCGACACATACCCGATCGCGTGTACAAGAGTCGAAACCGTCTTCACACCTTGCTCATTATCGCCAATCACGATGTCCGCCACAATTTGCTGCGGCGTGATCCTAAAGAATTCGGTGAACACTTCGAGTGTCGAGCGTCCTTCCGCTTTGTTGACAATGATCACGTCTGCATCTGATCCGCCGACCTCGTTCCAATTTCGAATTTTCCCAGTGAACAATCCGGCGACCTGTTCGCGCGAAAGCTCGCGGACCGGATTGTCCGCATGAAGGATGATGCAAACACCGTCGCGAGCAAGCTCAAAGTGCTTCAAATCGGTTTCGTCCAAATTCAGATCGCGTGACACCATGCCGATGTCCGCCATGGCACTACGGGCGTCCGCGATACCTCGCGATGAGCCGCCCATTTGCACGTTCACGCGAATGCGGCCGCGATGCTCATCTTCAAATCGCTTGCCGATCTCGCTGGCGAGTGGCGCGATCGTGCTCGAACCGGTGATTTCAAGCGTGCTACTCAAACCTGGCATGATGTTCGGGTCCGACGGCAATTCACGTCCACAACCGGCCGCCAACAAGATCAAACACACGATCCCATGCAATCGCTTCGACATCGCGCAGTCGCCTTACTTTTCAAACACAATTTGACAACACCCCAAATCGATCGCGGGTCCGCGCTTGCGCATTTCCACCGCGGGCGAGAGTCGGTACAGCATCGCTTTGCCATCCCGCTCCGCTTCGACAATCCCCGCCTTTCGCAGCACCCTCAAGTGATGCGACAGCAAGGTCTTTTCACATTGCACGGTCTCGTTAATCTCACCCACATGCTTTGGGCCAGCGATCAATTCACGAACCACCGCTAACCGCGTTTCATCGGCAAGTACTTTTAGCAAATCCGCACACGATACTTCTTCTTCCGCAGCATTCATCGCTCATCCCTTCTCTTGGTCGCCAACCCACACTCCCTTGAACCCTCATTAACATGAGCATAGATTCAATTGAAAAGAAATTCAACCCAACGCTTGGCTCTCCAGCAAAGTGAGCGGTTTTGGCGCTAGCCGCCGGCCCGCCACAGCACCGCAATCGAAGTTCGTCGACGCACTCTTGATCTCGACATCCATCGGAAGCCTGTGGTGCAAGATGCGGAAAGAGCTTTTGTTAATGCGGCTCGAGGTGAGCCCGCCCAGACCCTTTGCACACTCCCCAATACTATGCCCGACAATCCAGCCGACCTTCAATCCATCAAGCGTCGACAATTCCTGCAAGCACTCGCCGTCGCGGGCGGCGCCACCACACTTGCTAGCGACGGCGCCGCCCAGGAAGCCGGGATTCCAACTCATCCGACTTCGTTCGACTTCACCCACCATTCCGCAGCACTCAAAAGTGACCGGGTCGTGATGAGTGCCTGTCAGTTCTGTAACGCCAATTGTCGTTTGCATGTGCACCTCAAGCACGGGCGCGTGATTGACATTGTCGGCGAAACGAAGGATCCCGTTCAAGCGGGTGGCTTGTGCGTGAAAGCACCGATGTTGAGTCAACTTGTCTACAACCTACGGCGACTCACCACACCCCTGAAACGCGTCGCCGGTGTGAAAGGCGATCCGGAGTCGAATTTCGAGCCGATCTCCTGGGACGAAGCCTACACGATTATTGCCACGAAGTTTTTACAACTTCGCGACGAAGGCCAATCCCACACCATTGCCAATCGCACGACTGGGCGAATGCCACGCGGCTGCGGCAGTCTTGTTGGTCGATTTTTTCAGCTGCTTGGCAGCCCCAACGACACTGACGTCGGCCCCGTTTGCAACGACGCTGGAGGCAACGCACTCGCCTGGACACTCGGCCTCGGCAATTTTACCAACGGCTACGGCATCGACGGGTCAACCGGAGAAGAAGATCTTGGCAAGGCTCGATTCATTCTCATGCTCGGCACCAACCAAGCAGAAACGCATCCCGTGACGTTCGCGCATGTGCTGCGTGAGCGAGACAAGATTGCTGCCAAACTCGTCGTCGTCGATCCGCGGAAAACGCCAACCGCCGGTTTTGCAGATCGCTGGCTCGCCCCGAAACCACACACCGATCTCGCGCTCGTGCTCGGGATGCTGCACCACATCATGAGTGAGGATTTAGTCGATCACGACGCCATCGACAAATGGGTCGTCGGTTTCGATGAACTTAAGCGACACGTGATCGACCACGAGTACACTGCCGACTGGTCAGCACGGGTTTGCGACGTGAAGGCAGACGACATCCGTGAGATCGCGACCGATTACGCGAGCGCTAAGCCCGCAGCAATTTATTGCAACGCCGGGATTTCGCATCAAATTAGCGCCTTTGACACCTATCGCGTGATCACATTCCTCGCCGCCATCACCGGAAATATCGGCGTCCCCGGCGGCGGTTGTAATTTCATGCACAACACCTGGCCCGGTGGATTGAACTTGCCGTCGCTCACCGCGCCGACACCACCGCGCCGCGAGGCGCTTCCCGTCGGTCCAGATTACTTCGCCGAATCGATACTCACGGGTAAACCGTATCGTTTGCGAGCGGTCGTGACCGCAGGCAACCCGTTGCTCGGAAGTGCGAATACGAACAAAGTGAAGCGGGCGATGGCGAGTCTCGAGTTTTACGTCTACGCGGGGTTATTCCGTGAAGAAGCCGCCGACTATGCCGACGTGATCTTGCCGGTGTGCAGCGGTCTCGAAATGGAAACGGTGTACATGCGCCGCGACGATCGTGGTATCCGCTGGCAAGAGCAAGCCGTCGAGCGCGTCGGGCAATCGCAGCCTGATTGGCAGATCTGGATTGAGCTCGCGCACAAAATGGAATCACTCGACACCCGAACCGCCGCAGGCTACTGGGCGGATGCCTTTCCCCTGGATTGGAACGACTACCGCGAACTTTGGAAGACGTTTGTCGCCGAGACACCCGGTATGCGTGGCATGACACGCGAGCGAATGATGGCCCGAGCTGAACCACTCCGCTGGCCGTGCCCGAGTGAAACGCATCCCGGCACCAGCACCTTGTACCTTGATCATCCGAGTTGGTACGAGGCTGCCGAATCCCTGGACCGCGCGAACCGAGGGAAGCGATTCTTAACCCCGAGCGGCAAGATCGAAATTTACACGCCTGCGATCGAAGCGAAACTTGCGGTTGCCGGACACACTGCATTGCCGATCTTTTACACGCACCCGCAAGTCACTGGATCGCATCCGAGTATTCGCTACGAGCCGATGCTCGTTCGTAACCCGGTCAATCCACAAGCACTCACCCCGCGTGTCGTCTTGGGCGAGCTCAACTCGCCGAGCATCCCGGAGGCGATCGCTTCCGCGTCATCCGGGTTCGACTTGATGGGCATCATCGGTCGCCCGAGCGTCGTGCATTTTGCGGGCGTGACCCAGTGGACGCACATGGGCAAGGAAAAGAACGGCGAGCGATTCATTCAAATTCATCCCGCGACGGCGCAGTCCCGCGGCATCAAGAATGGAGACCTCGTCACCGTCTCAAGTCCTCGCGGCAGCTTGCTTGGGACCGCGCTGCACTGGGAAGGAATTCGTCGCGATTGCGTCTTCGTCCCCAATACGTTTGGTCCATCCCAGGTCGTTGGTGACGAGTTCGGTTTTCGCCGCTATGAAGCCGCCAACGTACTCGTCGACGATCGCTATTTCGATAACCTATCCGGTCAACAAGCCTACAAATGCTTCGGCTGCCGAGTTGCCCGAGTCGACTGAGATTGTAATTTCACTCGCTTCGCCAAAAAACCTGCACTACAGTTCGCGTTTGACAGCTGCGAATTGGTCCTTGGCGAAAGCGAGGTCATCCGGGGAGTGCGCGGCGGACATTTGGGTTCGGATTCTTGCTTGGCCTTTGGGGACCACGGGGAATGAGAAGCCGACGACGTAGACGCCTCGCTCGAGCAATCGGTGTGACATTTCGCTAGCGACTCTCGCGTCGCCGAGCATCACCGGGACGATCGGATGTTCGCCGGGAATGAGGTCAAAGCCTTCACGAGCCATCGAATCGCGGAACGCCAGTGCATTGTTCATCAAGCGATCTCGCAAGTCCGTCGATTCACTGACCAAGTCCAACGCCGCGATCGAACCGGCGACGATGGGCGGCGCAATGGAGTTGGAAAACAGATAGGGTCGCGAACGTTGGCGAAGCAGTTCGATGATTTCGGTCCGACCGCTGGTGTACCCACCGCTGGCGCCGCCGAGAGCCTTGCCGAGTGTGCCGGTGATGATGTCGATGCGTCCGACGCAATCGTGGTGCTCGTGGGTGCCGCGTCCGGTGGCGCCGAGAAACCCGGTCGCGTGACAATCATCCATCATGATCGACGCATCGTAGCGATCGGCGAGTTCGCAAATGGCGGGTAAATTGGCGATCGATCCGTCCATCGAGAAGACGCCGTCGGTGGCGATCAATCGCACTCGCGCCTTGGCCGCAGCCTGGAGTTGAGCTTCCAAGTCCGCCATATCGCTGTTGCGATACCGAAACCGCTGGGCCTTGCAAAGTCGAATGCCGTCGATGATCGAGGCATGATTGAGCTGGTCCGAAATGATCGCGTCCTGATCCGTGAGCAGCGTCTCGAAGAGGCCACCGTTGGCATCGAAGCACGACGAATAAAGGATCGTGTCGTCAGTCCCCAGGAACTCGGATAATTTTTGTTCCAGCGTGCGGTGAATCGTTTGCGTCCCGCAAATGAATCGGACGGATGCGAGCCCGTATCCCCATTCATCGAGCGCCGCGTGAGCTGCTGCGATGACGCGTGGGTGATCCGCCAATCCGAGGTAGTTATTCGCGCAAAGATTCAGGATATCGCGGGCTTCGCGGCCGGATTGTGAGACACCGATGCGAGCATTTTGCGGCGTCGTGATTTCACGCTCGGACTTGTAAAGACCCTCGTCGCGGATCGTGGCAAGTTGGTCGCTGATGATGTTGGAAAGTTGTTGGCTCTTGCTCATATCGATCGCTCAGGTTGGGTTCCAATTGAGAATCACTTTGCCGGACTGGCCCGACAGCATTGTGTCAAAACCCGCTTGGAAATCGTCACAGCCGAAGCGGTGCGTGATCACGGGAGAAATATCGAGTCCACCTTGGATCATCACGGTCATCTTGTACCACGTCTCATACATCTCGCGGCCATAGATGCCCTTGAGTGTGAGCATGTTGAAGACGACGAGGTTCCAGTCGATGGCCATCTCAGCGGCGGGGATGCCGAGCATCGCGATTTTACCACCATGGCACATGGTTTCGAGCATCGAGCGGAACGCGCTCGGGTTACCGGACATTTCGAGTCCGACGTCGAATCCCTCCTTCATGCCGAGTTCTTCCATCACGTCGCGCAGCGACTCGCTGCGCACATCGACCACGCGCGTCGCTCCCATTTTTTTGGCGAGCGCGAGTCGCCACGGATTCACATCAGTCGTCACGACGTAGCGAGCACCCGCATACTGGGCTACTGCCGTCGCCATGCAGCCGATCGGACCGGCGCCGGTGATCAGCACGTCTTCGCCCAGCAGTGGAAATGAGAGTGCGGTGTGGACGGCGTTGCCGAGCGGATCGAAGATCGATGCGATTTCCGGGTCCACGTGGGGATCGTGGTGCCACACGTTGGTCATGGGCAACGAGATGAACTCGGCAAAAGCACCTGGCCGATTGACCCCCACGCCGAGGGTATGCGCGCACAGATGCCGACGCCCGGCGAGGCAATTTCGGCAACGTCCGCACACCACGTGACCTTCGCCGCTGACGATTTCTCCAGGATGGAAGTCGGAAACGTTGGAGCCGACTTCGACAATTTCACCGACAAACTCATGGCCCACCACCATCGGCACTGGGATCGTTTTCTGGGCCCACGCATCCCATTGATAAATATGAACATCGGTACCGCAGATGCCAGTGCGGTCGACGCGAATCAAACAATCGTTGATCCCGATCGTTGGCATCGGAACATCTTCCATCCACAATCCGACTTCGCGGTGGCGTTTGACAAGTGCTTTCAAGATCAGTCTTTCGATGCGTGTCAGGGAAGGATGCGTGTCAGGGATGATCGCTTGAGGACGCGATTGTACAAGTCCCGCAGAACATCGGCAGCGGTGTAGCATTGTGACGCGCGGGTCAATACAGTGGTATCACTTTGATGTCGCCACAACGTCTTGTTTGCGGGAATGGTTTTTCGTGTCGCGTTTCAACCCCTGGAAATTGATTTTCGAGAATGCCGGGGAGCCGTTTTTTGCGGAGATTCCGCCCTACTGGCTCATTGATGGTTGGACATCCGGACTCGGGTGGCTCTTCATCGCATCGAATCTGGCGATCACCTTGGCGTTCGTGGGCGTGCTTTGGGCGCTCGCGCAATTCCTGCGTCGTCGCGACGGGACCTCGTTTCATCGCTTGTTTGCGCTCCTCGGCTTGTGCGTGTTTGCGACGGGTGCAACCTACTTCGTGCAAGTGCTCACCTTCTGGTACTCGCTTTACCTTCTTGAGGGCGTGTTGAAGCTGGCCACTGCGATCGCCGTTTGGGCGACCGTCATCGTGCTGCTCAAGAAGATGCCCGAGCTTGTCGATCTGCCATCGCTCCGCGTGATCAATCGCAGGCTATCCGACGAGATCGCCCAGCGCAAAGAGACTGAGCGAGCACTCACGGCGGCTCAGTCCAAGCATCAAGCATTGCTCGACGGTACCCGTGTGATCGTCTGGACGACTGACGCGGAAGGCAAATTCATCACGCCTCAAGTTTCATGGCAGTTGTACACGGGCCAGTCGTGGGAAGAACACCAAGGCTTTGGGTGGGTCGCGGCATTGCACGAAGAAGACCAAGTGATGATCGAGAGTCTTTGGGGTCTGGCGCTGGCCAACAAGTCCGTCTACCGTGCCAAGGGACGTATTTGGAAAGCCGCAACCCATTCGCATCACGCATTTCTCGTCGAAGCCGTCCCGGTGCTCGGCGATGACGGCCGGGTGATGGAGTGGTTCGGAACTGTCAGCGAGGAAAATTAAGCTCCCGGGTGGAAAATCCCCGGTAACTTCGGTAGCGGGAACGTGCGGGTTTTCGTATTCAATGAGCATTCGCCACTGAATC
>JBBSJZ010000037.1:0-20526 GCA_038256795.1 Pirellulales bacterium
CAACGCCCGCGGTCGAATCTTCCATTTGTTGCACTGGGCCGCCGCCAATGTCTCGGCCGCAGCATCCGAATCGGGATGCTCAAGTACGCACTCGCGGCCCCGACGGTCGCTAATCACCAACGATCCATCCTGGTAACGAATCCACGCGGCTCGGCGCGTCGGGGACTCATCGCCATAGATCCAAAGTGGCGCCTCGAACCATTCATCGGCTTGGGCAAGGTTCGGAACCGGATGCGCGGTGCTGCGAATCCCATGAGCCGTCCGATAGAGTGCCGCAGAGTTATTGTAGCATTGTTGAAATCGAGGCAGCTCGCACAAAATTGCCAGCAAGAATTTCGCAAAGGCCACGCTCCGAACCACAACACTGAGTGGGATCTCGAGCGTCCGTAAACCCAAATCGGCTTCAAGAGCATGACGAGCCTGGGCAAGCGCACAGCCCGCGACTCCACAGCGATCGATGGCTGCCCGCGCGTGCCTCCAAAGTTGTGTCACGCAAGGGTCGGTGACGAGCGGTGAGATCGAACGCCGCACTTCCGCGTCGAATCGATCAAATCGTTGGCGGTTAACGACGACCAATTGCTCATAAGGGATCCCACCCGCGCCATCATCAAAGGTGACTACCTCATAACGAGCCAGACCGCTGGCCGCATCCAGCGACGCGACGCGAATGCCGCGACGCATCGCCACGTCATTGTCGACGACGAGATTGATCGGGATCACGGGCAGCGACTTTGCTAATCGATCGAGTGCGAAGTTCTTGAACCAAACTCCCGCATGAAATAGTTCCGGTTGATGCCCAGCCATCAAAATCGAGGGAGCCACGCCCGGCGGACAGCTTCGTGAAGATTGAACCCAATCCGTTGAGCGGTACGCCGAGGTGTAACGGATCGAATCGGTGAGCAATTGATCACGCCCCAGACGGCGAAGCGACGACCACCAATCATTCGACGTCCAGTCAAGCGATCGATTGTGATTCCAAAGTGACTTTGCCTGCGAAAGCGGCGGCTGAATCAGCGCAGTTCCATCGCCCGATGGGGCTCGGAAATCACGAAAGAGCTTCTCGGTCGATGATGCTGGGGACATGGACGGGAACGATGCGGGGGCGGTTAACTGCACAACGACTTGAGCGACTTGATCGTGCGCCCCTCGCTGCAGGCGCGATCGATCGCTTCGTCCAGCACACGATTGTAATAGCTCAACCGGGTCTCAGCGTGATCGAGAGAACCACCAAACGATCGCGTCAGATCGAGGTAGATCAAGGGCACCGGAACTTCGATCACCGTCAATCCGGCCGCCGCAGCTTCAACCCATAGTTGCAACGGCATCGCGTAGCCGGCATCATCGATTTTGAGTTTCTGCAGGGCTTCGGTGCGGTAAGCCTTGAAGCCGCAAAAGGCGTCCGTCAATTCCAAACCGAGTCGGCGATTGAGCTCGCCCGTGATGCGACGATTGATGAACAAACGCTCCGCGGGTGGCTCATCATCTCCCTCGTACTTTTTGAGGTAGCGACTGCCCGAGACAATATCCGCGTTCGCCGCCGCTTCGATGAAGCGAGGGATTCGCTGCGGTTGGTGCTGGCCATCGCAGTCGAGCGTCACCAGGCCCGCGAAGCCGTGCTCGATCGTGTGCGCAAACGCGGTCTGCAGCGCAGCTCCGTAGCCCAGGTTCTGGGGGTGCCGGATCACACTCACATCACTGCGCCGGGCGAGCACTGCGGAAGTGCCGTCGGTCGACCCATCATCGACCACGAGCACATCCGTGGCATGGGCGAGCACTTGATCCAAAATCGAATCGACGAAGTCAACCTCGTTGTACACAGGCAATGCCGCCAGCCATCGTTCTTGATTCGCCATCGCGTCAGTCTCGTACAAAAAAAGGTCATGGAAGGAAAAAACAATGGTCAGCCAGGCGATCATTCCGCCGCCGCGTCCGCCGTGACAACCATTTAGGTGGAATTCGCAATCACCGGCCGAGGGACGGCCGAGTCAGTCGCCACCAATTGCAGTGCGAACCAGATGCAAGCCGCGTGCCGAGTCACCGCAAGCCGGACTCTTTTGGATTTTCAGCGGTTCCGGGCATTCTAGGAGCGATGACCAGTGGGTCAATCTCGCCGCCTGGGTCCTGCCTACCTCTTCGGCCTGAATAGGCACGGCGACGATGTCAAAGTTGAGACATTCGTTAAGCTCACTGAAGAATTTGTTAAGCTCACTGAAGAAACCGGATCGGATCACGCTCGAGACGGCTCGACCATATTTCGAGATCCGGCAGCGACTTGCTGAGCTGCATCGCGAGACGATCCATCGCGAAACGCTCGCTCGCATAATGGCCTAGGAGCCCCAGGGCGATACCCAGCGATTCTGCTTCCAAGCAGACGTGAAAGGTAGCCTCCCCCGTTAGCATCGCTTCGCAGCCGCGCCGTTTCGCCGCCGCTAAAAACCCGCCACCGCTGCCGCAAGCCACAGCCACGCGCCGGATCGGTCGGTCGGGATCGCCAACGAATTGCGGCGGCCTCGCTGACTGGCCAATTACCGCAGCGGTGCGAAGCAGCCTTGACATCGACATCGCATTGGCGAGATCTCCGAAACGTCCACTTCCCAGTGCGTGAACCTCGGTCTCACCAAGCCCCGCTCGCTGTTCATCGGAGCACTCAACGAGAGGTCGGATATCGGTGAGCTGGAGTGCTTCAGCCCACAATTGATTGATGCCCTGGCGAGCCGAGTCATAAGCTGTGTGGGCGCTGTAAACGCTGGTGCCAGCCCGAATGAGCTTCAATAGCAAACCCGACGCAGTCTGGTCGCTGATCAGTTTCTGCAGTGGTTTGAACGGCAATGGGTGATGCGTGATCACCAAATCCACCGACTCAGCGAGCACCTCAGCGACGATCGGCTCGGAAATGGTCAAGCACGTCATCACTCGCTTGACCGGGTGTGATCGATCGCCAACCAGAAGTCCGACATTGTCCCAAGGCTCGGCCAGCTTGAGCGGTGCGATACGAGCCAATTCGCCACAAATGGCGTCGACACTCACCACGGTCGGTCGAATGCCCGCATCGAACGCTGGGCTTCCACCACGATCACTTTGGCGCGATCATGCAAATCATCCGGCGACCATGCTGCTGAGGCGTCGTTTCCACCTTGCCGACGGCACTGAGCGTCTCGATGACCATCTCCATGACCTTCCGGCCTTCCTCGATGTGAGCCATTTCGCGGCCGCGGAACAGCACGCTGACTTGGACTTTGTCCTTGTGCGTCAAAAACTTTTCGGCCTGACGGACCTTGGTGCGAATGTCCTCGTCACCCGTTTTGGGCCGGAGACGAATTTCCTTCGTCTTCGTGTGTGCCTGGTGATGATTCTTTTTCTTGTTTTTGTCGTACTTGTACTTGCCGTAATCCATGATTCGGCAAACGGGTGGCCGCTCATTCGGCGCCACCTCGACGAGATCAAGTCCCGCATCTCGGGCCCGCTGGAGGGCGTCATCCGTCGAGATAATCCCCAGCTGCTCGCCGGTCTCGCTCACCACGCGAACAGGCGTGATGCGGATGTGGTTGTTAATTCGTGTTGAATCGCGGGTCTCAGGTTGAACAGAACGTCGTGCCAATGCCACCAAAAAACGCATCTCCGGCCGGAAGTTATCCGACTCAAAAAGTTTGAAATTGCTCCCGCCGGACTGTTACATCGAACAACCAGCCGAGAGGGTCAAGGTTCGGGTCGCCAAACTGGCAATCCGAAGTCGATCTTGACCGGAGGGTGCAAGACCGAACGCCAGAGTATTGGACGGCGGACCCATCAACGTCAACAGAGAATTGCTCGAAAACGCCTTTTTTAACGATTCTGCTAGCGGGCAGCCTAGCCATCGAGGGCGAAACGGTACTGAGCTGAAGCCTCGGCCGCCCCAATTACATTGATTTGAATCAAAATTTAGGCCCCACTTGTGTCAGAAAACCGCCTTGACGACTCGTCAACGTCTGCACAGACTACCGCATCGGAATCAGGACGTCGCAGCTCAACCTCATGGTCTGCGTCAACCGATTCAAACGGGACAAGGCGGCGTGCTGCCACGTCACCCCGTATTCGGGCGATTAGCTCAGTTGGTTAGAGCGCCACGTTGACATCGTGGAGGTCACAGATTCGAGTTCTGTATCGCCCATTTTTAAGTCCTTTCGCGACAACGACTTACGGTAGAAAGATTTTACCCCCTCCCGTGCCCTTAGGGGCTTGCCCCGCGTCGTGACCCGGTTTACCGGCTAGCTAACCGGGATGAGAGAAAAGGTACGCCACGGCTCGAAAGGTAAACTTTCCGTGACGTACCTCCCATTCCAAACAATCGAGAGAGCCAGCTAGGCAAGGAAACCACTCCCTAGCTGGCTCTCGGCTCTCGACTGCTTAGAACTTCCACGGGACGGGGATAAGCGGTTCCTCATTGTGTCCGCTCTTTGGACGGCTAGCGTTGGCGGTAGGTAACCGGAAGGCTTGCCGATCCGTGTCAAAAAGGCCGGGAGCCACCAGCGGAGCTTGTTTGCTCTCGCTGGTACGTTGGCGGCTCAACCGGCTAGCTCCACTGATTTGGTCTCGGATTGGCTGAGAGTTGGCGATGAACCTCTCAAATGCCCCTTCGTCTTCCGATTCGTTCGTAGTCGCTTCCCGATCATCCAGACGAGCCAAAACAGCATCGTCCAAGTCCTCCAGCCAATCACGGTCGGATTCGTTGAACTTCGATTGCCCCTCGCAATCACAGTTTCCCGTAAGGTGGTCAATCACCTCCTCGCGGTAAGCGATTGCCTTTTGCTCATTGGCCGTCAGCGTCTCTTGTTGATTGACCGTTATCGTTTCCATCGTGTAGCTACTCATCGTCTGTGTCCTCAGTTAAAAAGTTGGAAGTTGTCGGATTGCGTTGATGACCTTCGCCGAAGCAGCAACTTGATCACGCTCGATTGATTCGCGAACGTTGTTCGTCTTCGTGGTCGGTAGTTGTGCGTCAAGGTCGTCAAGCCTCAGCCTTAGCTCGATGATCTCGTTAGCCATGCCCTGCAATGCCTCGACCGCTTTGGGGTGTGGTGCCGGTCCAAAGTTCTTCGCAAACCACTCAGCTTGAGTCTTCACGCTCTCACGAGCATTGGTGAATCTCAGTGTCCGATCGTCGATTTTCGCTTTAACGAAACGGTGAATAGCTTTGGTCAGCATCGCCTTGTCGGATGGTGGATCGATTCGGTGAGTTCGTTCGACGATGACTGCCCCGTCTTCAAAGAGTTCGCTTTGGTCCGAGTAAACCGAATCACCGTGGCGTGCTCGGAACTCATCTTCAGTCTCAATTACGATTGGCATTGTTCATGCTCCTTTCGAGTTACAAAAAACCGTGGTCGGGTGGATGCAGCCCTAGCGACCAGAATCGCCGGGCCATCATGATTTGGTTGGTTTCGTTATCGTCACCGCACTCCGCAGTAGCGATAAACGGATGCACTCCGGCTTGTTCATGGGCGGCTAAGAGGGCAAAGCCGAAGGCGGAGGCTGTATCACCGTGACCCTCACTGTCACGAGGTGAAACGAGGCGATAACCGTAGGAACGCTCTTCAACCCGCAAACGGAAAAGATCGCGTTTCAGGTTCGGGCATTCGTAAAGATCCAGTCTTCGATCAACGAACGACTCGATTGTTCGTGCCGCAATGGCTTGCAGGTTCGTTGCCGATGGATGCACCGATTGCATCGGGAAACCCTCGTGAACCAGTCGTTGTGACAAGTGCTCAGCTTGCCACGGATCGTAGGCAACCGCCTTTAGCCGGAACTTGGTGTGGAGTCTGCGCAGCTCATCCTCAACCTCGGTGAGATTGATCTTTTGACCCGCAATCGGCTTCCACAGCTTCGTGTGTGCCAAGCGAATACGACCCGCGTTCTCAACGTCGTAATCTCGAACCCCCAGCACCACCACGGCACTACAGTCTCTCGTCAACCCAAGGTCAACACCGGCAACCCACGTATAGCCAGGCTCGTATCCGGTCATCGGTGGCATGTTCGATGCGAACGCTGCCTTGATGTCGGCCTCGGTCAATGCGTCACCGCCACCGGTTGACCATTCGTTGAGCCAAAGACGGGCAAAGGCTACTGGAGGGAGTAACCGACGCTGTTCTTCAAGTCGTTGCTTGGTCATCCAAGATGCCTTGGGACCGTCTAGCCGAGAGAACACCCAGTTTGGATCGTCCTTAATGGCTTCCCTGGTTTCCCATTGCCACGTATCACCGAATCCGGCATTGGTGATGACCATGAGAAGGCAACTGCTTCTCTTAGCGGCACTGGAGATGATTGAATGCCACAAACCGCCATCGCCTTGCCAGTGAGTCAATTCATCCGCGATGATCAAATCGGGGAGGATGCCGAACGAGGAACCAACGTCACTGGATACGACTTCTAGGGCTGAATCCTCACCGGGATGGCCGGTAGCGATGTTGACGACCCGATGAGCGTCAACCCGCAGGATTTGAGACAACCACGGATTCAACCGTAGGATCGTCTGCATTGCATCCCGAAGTAGACGAGCTTGGTCTTTGTCGGCTGCATAGGCATAGCCACGCAATGGACGTTGAGCGAATGCCAGTGCATACGTGCAAACGATCGCTAGATCAGTCGTCTTCGAGTGACCACGAGCACGTTCCAGATAAGCCCTCATCCGTGGTTTCGACTTGGGAGCCAATCCCGTGCATCGTCGCAATGCTGGATCAATCGAAGCGAAGTCTTTACGTTGCCAGGGGTCCATGACGGAACCCAGTCGCTTGGCAACCCCGTCAACATCGACGATGAGGGATTCCCTGAATAGAGATGGATTTGCTGCATACTTAATGTATGTGGCGTTTGAAATCATGATTAACTAACTACCCAGTTTTGCTTAGAAGCAACACGCTTGATTCCCAGCGTCTTAGCCAATCCGGTGAGAGAGTTGACCGCCTGAATCCAACGACCCATGATCTCACTCGCTTCCTCAGGGTCTTCAACCATGTCGGCTTCGATCTTGCTGAGTGTGGCTTGAAGGAAGACAAACCGTTCTACGAGTGCTGATTGCACGTGGCTCAATTCATCAACGCCACCAAGGTCATTTGCAACAGCCTCAAAGTTGGCTCTTAGAATCTTGGCGATACCAGTGCGGGAGTCCAATCGAGCAATGAAACCTGGCTCATATTTGGGAGGCGGATCAAGTCGCTTTGGTTTCGTCATATCTCAACCGCGATTAAAAGTTGTAATTCCGTACTACCACGGTAGCACACTTACATCGTAGGCATACCGCCCCGTCCAAGCAATCCCCATCAAGGGGCTATATGACCCGATCCAAGGCCCCTAGGAGGCCCGTAGAATCGCTTGGAAGAAGAAAACCCGTGATAATGCGGGTTTGTGCCCAAGAGCGTTAGAAGGCCCGTTTAGGCGTTTAGCTTCAAAACCCGGTAGATGGTGGGTCGAGAGAGCTTGAAGGCGAGAGCGATTGCCGTGACGGATTCACCATCGTTCTTGGCCTTGAGGATTGAGCGGACCTGAGTATCCGTGACGATCTTGAGAACACCTGGTTTGCTTCCGCCCCAAGTCTTGCCCTTAGCCTTGGCTGCTTTGATTCCTTCACGCACTCGCTCCCCACGTACCTCAGTCTCGTATTGTGCTACCGATGCAAGAACGTTTGCCATGAGACGACCAGCCGGTGTAGAGAGATCCAGCCCATCACGGATTGAGACGAGATTTACCTTACGTTCTCCCAAATCCTCAAATAATGCCGTCAATCCCCGTGCCGTACGTCCTAGGCGGTCAATTCGCCAAACCACAACACTTGAGACCTTTCCTTGGCGTACAGCCGTCTCTAGCTTGTTCCAGCCCGGCCTATCCATGTTCTTTCCCGATGCTTTGTCGGTGTACCAGACGACTTTACCTTTGATCGACTTGCAATAAGCCTTCAAATCCGGCTCTTGGGATGCTGTGTCTTGGGAGGAGGACGAGACACGCACGTAGATAGCAGTGTATTTCATGGCATGGGTTCCAATCGAGAATGAGGAAAACGAGCCAATGAATCTACGGTAAACCGTGTAACGTGTCAAGGTTACAAGAAACGCTACAAAATACGATGGGCGGGAATCGTCGTATTTGCGGGGTTTTGAGGTTTGAAAACGAGACTGGTCCAAACGTTACACGCCTCCCGGCATGGAAAACCGCCATAAACCAGCACCGTAACGATGAATCAGGGTAGGGAGGATTGGGTTATGGAACTGCGGGAGTACCGTTTCACACCCGTTTCGGAATCATTTCACAACCTTTTTCGTTACACTTTCGCACACTCTCACTAACCAGCACACCCCAACATCACCCAGCCAAAACTACAACTTTTATTCCCTACGCTCCCAGGCATCCGTTCCCCAACATTCCTTCGATCAGACTTCAAAAGGTGGTTGGTAAAATGAACGTTGACTGGTAACTCTCCGTTACCGGCGAGCACATACTGAACGAAAAGGATAGACCATGAGCGATAACAATGATTGCGGGTACAATTACAAGGCCTGGTTCAAGAATAGGCGAAAACTCGTCAATCAGGTGGTTTCTTCTGTCGAAAAAGAATTGAAGTCTTACAGTACAATTGATTCGGGGTTTGAGATCGAATCAGTGTGGTGCGAAATGCAACCTTCTTGGGCTGACTATAACGCTCTATACCCAACGTTTGGTATCGACATAAAGGATGTTGCGTTAGTGTCGCTACCGGTTGCTCTCAACAACACGATAGAACGTTGCAGGGGAGTCTGGACATCTCAAGTTCCCAAGCCCGAATTGTACGAGAGCGGCATAGATGGGGTTCTAGCTGTATATTTGCCCGAGACAAACAATGGTACCCAGTTCGATCGACGATTGATCAGGTTCAATGATCTTAGAATGCACAGAAGAGACCCTTTTACCTTCAAGCAGGGTCGGTTTGCCCTCACCGCAAATAATTTCTATTGTCTTATGCGTGGTGAAAAACTGGTGGACGTAGCTAAACCGCATTGAGACACAGCATAGACTACCGATAACACGTTCTGAACGAAACTTACCTAATCCGTCTCGGCCCTCCAGTCTTCCACGTTCACAATGAAACCGGGGATTGCTGCGAGGGCTTCTTCGTTGCTGCGGTATGGTCCGTCGGAGTAGGGGAACTCCCAATCACAGAATCCCGCTAATTCCCAGACTCGGTTGCGTTCGCTTAGCGTGATAACGAGTTGGCCCCCGTCGGCTAGCGGAAACGTCCGCTCCAAGGCCCCTACGGTCGTCCGTGAGCGTCTCCAAGGCAAAACTAGGGGTTTGGCACACTCCGCACCAACGTGAAGCGTAAGGCCGGTTTCGGGATGTTCGATTGTGACGATCCACCGTAGATGCTGATTGCATAGATCACAGTGGGTGTCATGGTGTGCAGCGTCATGGGGACGGCCAACACGTCGCCAACCAAAGAGCGGTATTTCAGATCGACTTAGCTTTGTCATTGCAATAAATCCTAACAGTTAAAAAACATACCAAGAAAACATACCACGACACCGCATCGCCACTCGCTCCACAGCCCAACCACCAATCGCCTACACATTCTCTTCTTCACAGATTGTGTTCTGTCCTCCGTGGTATTGGATTGGTCAAGTGATGATACCTTGCGAGCGTAGCGGAGCGTAGCGAGTAAGGTTGCATCGCTTAGGCCAATCCTCATACCACGCCCCCCTCACCCTACCTCTATCCTTTTCTTAGAATTCTTAGAGATCTTCACATTGTTCACTTTCTTTGGTGCTGTTAAAGATTGTGAAGATTGTGAAGATTGTGAAGAATGTGGTAAATTTGATAAAGACCAATACCAGGGCCCCGACGGCGACTTTACTGATTTGATCCCTAGTTCCTTCTTAGCTTTAACCAACGAGTATTCCGTGATTCCGGCTGACTTAGCTTTAGCCTCAACAGTCGTTCCCAAAACACGACCCTTCTGTGACAAAATAAATGTGCTGAGCCAATCGACCGCTTCGTAGACAACGCTAGGTACATGCTTTGATATGGCCTGATTAGACGTGGTTGTTACTGCACCCTCGAACGTGATTCCCTTGTATTTCTTTCCAAGTAAGAACGAGAAACCAGGTCTTGGGTCATCCGCCAGATTGTTCTTGAGGTTTACGAACACCTTTCGTCCGCCACCTTGAGGCTCCTGAGGTTCGGTTGGATGTGGAGAAATCAGCCACCCCGAACGTGCTGCTGCAACCCACGCAATTGAGCCCTTGACGCGATATTTGGCTGTGACCTCAAGACTCGTCTTGTTTAGGTGGCAAATGCCGATCCCAGTCACGTTACGACTTTCTAGGATCTTGATGAGTGGATCAACAACGCTGCGAACTTCTGTTCCCTTGTTGCCGTCGATTTCACCAACAAACGATTCCAGCGGATCGAACACGACAAGCGATACCTCCGGAGCAGCCTTAAGCCACGAATCGAAAAGCTTTTGATGTTGTTTGTCCCTGAGATTCAACCGACCATCCGGTATTTTCTTCGTTTTGGGTAGCTCGAAAACCTTTGATTGGTCACCGTCGAATAGACGCAGGCGTGGCTTTAGCGTTTTCGTCGTTGAATCTTCCGAGCTAATCCACAACACGCAGTTGCGTTTAGAACGAATCAGCTTAGCGTTGGGTGGAACACCATCCGGCATGTTTCGCCCTCTCGTGAAGTCAGCAACCATCTTCATAAGAAACATACCTTTTCCTTCGTCTGGATTGCCGCATAGCAGTGATAGCGTTCCTTCGGGAATGCGTTGATCCCAAAACCATGTAGTCTTTTCTTCAGGACGTGTACTGAACGGGGTAAACGGGTTCTTTGGAATTGGCATAGTGAAGTTGTCCGTGGAAATTTGTCATGATTTGAACTTGTAAATATGGGTCTGGAGAGGTAACGAAGACTGTTAGGTGTGGTGTTGATGTCAGTCGAGATTCTCGGTCCCGATCCTAAAGCGTTGCGAAAACGGCTATCGAGCAGAACCGCGTTTACGGCCACCCTTGGTATTAGCGGCTGCGGATTGCTGCTCATTCCTCACGACTACGATTGCTTTCACGGCTCGCTTGTAAACCAATTCCAGGTTAATGGCGTCATAGCAGTGACCATCATTCGGAATCTTGGCTAGCTCCAACGGTGCTTTGCCTGGCAATGGAATGAAGATGACCCGACCCGCTTTGAACTCTGCTTTTAGTTGCTTCTCACTGAATGACGTGATGAAGTCCACGATTGGACGGACAAGCGACCATGTGTAGCCGAACTCGATGAACTGCAAACCGTACATCAACGCGACCAAGTGAACCACCGTGAACTCTCGTTGAGAGCCCAGACCCTTGCCATTGTTTGCTGAACGAATGAAACCCTCGTTGCACCAATTTTGAAAGCGGCATGTGTTGACGTCCAGAAGCTCGCACATATCGCCAGAAGTAAGTCGCACCATGTTTGTCGTCCCGTGTTTGGAGTTGAGTGATTGACACGGTTTGATGATTGCAATGGGGCGGACAAAGGGCAACGGTTACAAATAGCCCCAGTACTCATAACCCCGGTGGGTGGTTTTGGTGGGTCGATATGCCGTGATTTGCCTTGTCAAACGTGGATTCGGGACATATCCAAAGTTTTTCAAGCCAAAACCCACTTGACCCCGCAATTTACGGGGGAAACTATTTTGACCCGTTCACACCGCCAAGCCTCCAAAATGGCCCCTCTAGCGTCGTTGGGGGCGGAATTAGGGTTTCGGGTCGGGTTGGATCGGGAGGGCCGTACGAAGCCACTTAACGGCCTCATCGAATTGCCCTTGGTCGTAACGGGCGTAGTGCTGGTCGGCCATGGATGAAGCGGCATGGCCTAGGAACAAGTCAACGAACTCTGGGTGCTTTCGACGAAGATGAGTTGCCGATGTTTTGCGAATACACTTGAGCGGTTTTGAAATCGTGATGACTGCTCGGTCACGATACGGTGTCTTGAGTCGCTTAATCATTCGACAATAGGCAGACCGAATGTTGTCGATCTTCTTCAACTTGCCATTCACGATCTCTGTGGTAACCAATGGGCTGTTGTTTGTGTTAAGTAGTGCTAGCTCGGAATCCTTACTGCGGTGTTGGGCAAGTAGCTCGAAGGTCTCGGGCCAGAGCTTGTAGTTGACCACTGGAACTTTTTTGTGCTTCTTGGTTTTGGATCGCTTGCGAGTGATCCGGCCTTCAACCCAGTTCACTTCACTTTGCTTCAACTTCGCTATGTCGGTTTGTTGGCAACCGGTGTTCAGCATGAGGAGCAAATACAACTTGGTGGAGGCTGGCGTTGGCTCTCCAAGCATGTACCGCAGTTCGTGATCCGTGAACGTTTCAATTTCGTTCGGCTCGATGTCAATTGACAAATCCTTAGAATTGAGCTTACGGGGTAAGTCGATCAATTCTTCCTCGAAGGCCCAACGAGCGAACTGCTTGACATTGGCGAGAGCATCACGTGCTGAATAGGAACTCAAATCACCATCGGCTACTTTCTTTTTCAGAAAGTCTCGGTAGTCGATGAGTGCTTGACTGTTTAGTGACGTAATCGGTTCAAACTCATCGAATCGTTTAGCGAAATCATTTAGCGAAGTACGAAGCCACTCAAAGCGACCCGCTGACCGATTCCCTTTTTCAACTTGCTCTTGTTTGTCTCTCAAAAATCGTTCGAGATTGCCAGAGATTGTGAGATCGGGACTCATTCCTGATGCGTTTGTGATTGACCGATGCGACTTCCAAGGTGGTGGTGGCCCATTGGTAACGGGCTTGCCCTGGTAGACTTGGCGTCCTTCATCGTCCGTGTGTAGGATGCTACCGCTGGGAACTTTGTTGAGAGCCAAGCCTTGCAGCTCGTCAACGAGAATGCGGTCGTTTTGCCAATTGATCCCGTCCATGAAGTCGGTTGACCCAGACGCTTCGATAGCCTTCATGCGGGATAAGGCACCCTCAATCTCAGCTTGGTAAGAGGTTTGATCGGAACGGACTACTGCGTTCGCCTTCTCAATCTCGTCCCGGTCAATCTCGGCCTTCTTGACTAGCCACTCTCGCCAGCACCGGGAGTAGCTGGATTCCTTCGTCTCGCCGGACATTCTGGAGAAATAATAGTCCTTGCCGTGGTACCGCTTCCTCCAGCACCCGCCTTGCCCCTTCTTCGTCCCATCCCGCCAAGTCAGCTTGAACGTCGTTGCCATAGTTTGATTCCCATCGAAGTTGGATAAGTCCAAAACGGTGAATCATAGCGGCTAACAGCGTCCGTGGTTACCCCCGAATCTACCCCCTAAAACCGTGTTCTGTACCGTTCAAGGGAGGTTCGTAACGCGTTTCTCTTATAAGAAAAAGCAGTGGGGAACCACGTTGACATCGTGGAGGTCACAGATTCGAGTTCTGTATCGCCCATTTTTCATGTTTCCCGCCGAATCCAGTGTTTTGATACCGACTGACGGTCAGTCGTGCGGCATTTTCCCGAGCGCGCAAAACGGTAGCTACCGTTTTGGCAATCTCCGAGAGGATGTTTCACTATGCCGACACTCAAACACTCCGCGCCCAAGTACCGCAAGCACAAGGCGATCGTCACCATTGCCGGTTCCGATCATTACCTTGGCAAGCACGGCACTAAAGCCAGCCGGATGCTCTACGACCGACTAGTCGGCGAATGGCTGGCATCGGGTCGACAGCCACCGCCGGTTGATCCGCAGTCGCTCACGGTCACTGAACTGATCGCACGTTACTGGAAGCACGCCAAAGCGTTCTATCGGCGGCCAGACGGAACACCGACCGAGACGGCGGAGAATCTAAAGGCACCGCTGCGGATGCTTCGGCAAGCCTACGGGGATGTTGCGGTTGATGACTTTGGCCCGATTGCGCTGAAAGCCGTTCGGCAGAAATTTGTTGAATCCGGTCAAACGCGTGGCTACGTCAACGAGAACATTGACCGAATCCGCCGGATGTTCCGTTGGGGCGTCTCAGAGGAGCTGGTTGAAGAATCGACGTTACGCCGACTCGTGAGCGTGGAGGGCTTACGCAAGGGCAAGACCACTGCGCCCGACAATGCTCCCGTCCCGCCGGTCGACGATGCGATTGTGGACAGGACGGTGCCCGAGCTGCCGCCGACCGTGGCTGATATGGTGGCAATCCAGCGACTCACCGGAGCGAGGCCGGGTGAAATCTGCATCATGCGGCCCAGCGACGTCGACCACGCGGGGGAAGCTTGGGTGTTCATCCCTAGCCGACACAAGACCGAACACCACGACAAGACGCGGGCAATCGTCATCGGCCCCAGGGCGCAATCGATTCTCGGCAAGTACCTGGACCGCGAACCGACTGCCTACTGTTTCGATCCACGTGAAGTGCTCGATTCGCACCTGGTTGACCGGCACTCCAAGCGAGTGACGCCCATGTCCTGCGGATGCACACCGGGCAAACGGAAGCGACGACGTGGCCGAGCACCGGGCGACCACTACACCAATGACTCCTATCGACGAGTTATTCACCGGGCTTGTGATCGCGTGTTCCTACCACCGGCCCCGCTGGCGAAACTCAGCAAGGAATCGGACGCCAAGCGAGCCAAGCGACTGTCGGAAGGTCAACGGGAACAGCTCGCCAAGTGGCAGAGTGACAATCGATGGTCGCCGAACCAATTGCGACACACGATGGGCACGCTAACCCGAGAGCGTTTCGGTATTGAAGCCGTCGCCGCTGTACTGGGACACAGCAAGACCGATACGAGCGAGATTTACGCTCTACGAAATCTGAAACTTGCCGCCGAAGTGGCAATGGAACTGGGCTAGCGTACAATCATTTCGCGTTCACTGGCGACGGCTGGTGAATGATCAAAACAATCGCTGGCGACGGTCGGCTGATTGGGCGTCGTGAATCGCTGGCGGTATCTCTTTGCATCGCCAGCGTTCACGTTGCCAAAAAGCAAAGAGAATCTATGTCTTTATCGTGGCAGTCATACATCGGCACACTTGAGTCGATCTCGCAACAACTTCAATTGGCTAACAGTGGGCGACGTGATCAATCTCGTTTGATTGCTGTTTCGTCGATTGTTCCGAAACCGCAATTCAGCATAATTTGCAGAAAGAAACACCCTCAACTTTTCGCTGATCAACAACCATTCGGACCCACAATCATTGCCGATCAGTGGGTTGCAAATCGTTCGTGGAATTCGCTGGCCGGTTCCGTGGTTTTGTTTCAAGCTTGGCCAAGCCCTTTGGATGTGTCGGGCGAGCATGCTATCCGTCTCGCTCATTTCTTTTTAACTCTCGATCAAATTGCATCTGACATCGCTCAAGATGATAAAGCGGGGCACGGATGGGCCGACGTCTTGACTAGCAGCAAGTTGGATGGTTCTAGCATCGCACGCATTACTGGCAAAGGATTGCCTTGGGATCGGGACGGCAAATTCTATTTGTTTGCGGACTACTTACATTCCAGTTCGCTTGCAATCAATGCACTCTGCCACAATGCCGATCCAGTTGGATTCGATTTGCTTCGACACTTGTTGAGCAATAACGACATAGCGCTTGCCAGGAAACTTTTTTGCGATGAATCAGGAATGACTGACGTCGAAGTTCAACAGTTCATTGGGGTCGCAACCAAAAACGGCGGAAAAATGGCCAGACGAAGAATCCAAGAAGCATGCGAAAAGACCACGCCAAGAATGTTCGAGGTAATCAAATGCGGGAAGTCTGGTAGAGCTATCAAGCACAAACTGGCGGGTCGAAGGAATTTGAAAGTGTAACAAAACCGTTCCCACTCGGTTCCCGTTCGTTTTTGTAACATTCCTCGCATTGACTATCACTGTCACTCACGCGAGGACATCTATGATTACTAATCCACCTATGGTGCGACTGTCGGCTGCAGCGCCCGTAGTCGAGCGAATTCGTGGCGACAGACCGTCGTCCGCAACTATTTATCGTTGGGCTCAACGCGGACTGAAAGGGGTCAAGCTCCGCACCGCGTTTGCCGGGGGGCATCGCCGCACAACGGAAAATTGGATTCGGGAGTTTTTCGCGGCCGTCACTGAGGCGGTCGACGGCACTGGGATAGCCCCACCAAAGCCAGTGTCACGCAGCCAGCGAGTCGCCCGCGCCGAAGCCGAACTAGAGGCCGCTGGCATCTGACACCGCCACCCCAGCCCCACCGCCCAGCTAGACCAGCAGCCGCTAGCTCTCACGACATCGTGACGCTTGCGGCTTTTTTTGTTCACTTTTTGCCGCCGACCGCGCATAAAAAATGCCCCGTGAGGCAATCACGAGGCGGTGTGAGTCGGCTATCGAGACCTGAGTTACACCATCCACTAAGGACATGACCATGCTACACCGCCCCCCGCAAAAATCAACACGAAATCAGTCATACAATAGACGTCCACTGGCCGACTATCCCGTCGTCACTCTCAGCGATGGCAGCACCTACCACGTCGATGAGATGGGACTGATCGCCGGTCGGCGACCACTAGAGCCACCGCCCCCCGCCGTCGACGTCCTGGCGTGCATGAGCTGGCTGGAGCAACGCGTTTCGCCGCGCAACACCCCATCGGTCTGCACCTATGGGGTCAAGCACGCTGCGTCACGATGGTTAGGCCGATACCTGACCAATGGCGCGATGATCGTAGCTGCCGATCGAGCTGGATTCAGCCAGGATACTGGCCGAAGTGGCGGCTACATACTCAACACGGTGCTGGGAGTGTCGCTCCCATCGTACCGGCGGCTACCCGAGGTGTCTGGCATCGAGTGTCTAGCGACCGGGCAGGTGATGGGATGAGCACCGCCACGATAGATGAGGCAGTCAGAAATAAAGCTGACGCACCCATCGTCGCCCAGTCCGCAACGGCCACGGCTGGCGACCAAATCACAAACATTGAGCAATCGCTGCGACTGCTTGTGAATCCGAGAGATGTGGTGGAATTGCGTTCGCCGAAGGCACCCGAAAAGAGAGGTGGTCGCTTCCTTGCGACATGGAGTGGCTACTTTGATGATATATCGTTAATGGCTAAATGGGCGGATCAAATCAATCAGTTCCATCCGAAGGGTGTTTATCTGACATTGAATCCGGTCGATCCCTCTTTCCTTGCTAGAGCGACGAATCGTGCTGTATTCAAGTCGGAAACGACAACTGCGGACGCGAATATCGTTAGCCGGAAATGGTTGATGGTCGATATTGATTCAATTCGCCCAACCAATATGTCGGCGACGAACGCAGAATTGACGTCAGCGGTGTCAGTCAGCCGTCGAATCCGCGAAGCACTGGCTAGCAGTGGATTTCCCCAACCGCTCCGCGTGCTTTCTGGCAATGGAGTCTACTTGCTTTATCGCATAGCGATGCCCAACGACGACGAATCAACAGATATCGTCAAGGGATTCTTGCATTACCTGGACGACAAGTTTTCGACCGATGAAGCAAAAGTCGATATTTTGACATACAATGCTTCTCGAATCGCTAAGATTCCGGGTACTCATGCTCGCAAGGGCGACCACTACGTTCACGCGGATGACAGCTCTCAGAGTCGACCACATCGTCGGTCACATATCGTGCAGCCGGACAGCGATATTGAAACTGTTCCAACTGAGTTGATTTGCAAACTAGCAGCGCAGCAAATTGAGGCGTTAAGCAAGCCATCGATAGTGAACTTGGCTAGCCAGTCCGCAGCATCGTCATCGCCATCGACCGCGAAAATCATCGCCAGATGCCGCAAATACATCAGTAACATTGACCCGGCCTTGCAGGGCCAAAATGGTTCTTCCCAAACGCTGTATGCATGTGGCACGGTCGCACGATTCGGTTTGTCGGTCGATGACGGTTGGCCGTTGATATGCGAATACAATCAGCGTTGCGTCCCGCCCTGGCCCGAACACGACCTGCGGCGCAAGCTGGACGAAGGACATCGGATCGCATGTGAGGCTGACGAGTTCGGCAAAATGCGGTTAACGAAATCACCTGGAAAAACCATAGGTGATCCGGAATTCGTACCGATCGCACCTGGCACCAAAATCATAGCCGGTGACCGTGACAACGTCGGCGAGATTCTCAGTGATCGCGGCGACAGGTGCGAAGTTATATTCACAGCGGAAAACGGTAATACCGCAACCAAAACGTTGCTGAAATCTGAGTTGAAAACGCTGGACGGCATGCCACTGGATAGCACCCCAGAAGCTGAGCAAGAATTCGTGCCGGTTTCAATCGCCGACTTCGTTGCAAAATTCCCAAACAAACGCAGGCCGTTGATTCAAGACACGCTTCGGGCTGGCGAGACGATGAACGTGATCGGCGCTAGCAAGGCGGGCAAGAGCTGGCTGATTCTCAATCTTGGCTTATCGATTGCCGCCGGAGTAAAGTGGTTGGGCCGAAACGTCGCCAAGGGCCGCGTGTTGCTGATCGACAACGAGCTTCACCCCGAGGAATTGTCATCGCGAGTCTCAAAGGTACTGTCGGCGATGGAATTGGATGCCGTCGACATCGGCGATCGATTAGACATTTTGTCGATTCGAGGTCGGCTAATCGACATCCATTCGCTGGTCAAGATCACGACCAAGCTGAAGGAGCACAAGTATCAGATGGTGGCACTGGATGCGTTCTATCGAGTCTTGCCGGAGGGCACAAGCGAAAATGACAACGCACAGATGGCCGCGATCTACAACGAGATTGACTCAATGGCGGGCAGTCTCGATTGTGCAGTGGTACTGAACCATCACGCCTCCAAGGGCGACCAGTCAGGCAAAGCAATCACTGACATCGGTTCCGGTGCTGGCTCAATCAGCCGAGCTGCTGACACGCACTTAACAATCAGACCGCACGAGGTTGACGGGCATGCGGTGCTTGAGGGCGTTTGCCGATCTTTCCCACCCGTCAAGCCAATGTCGATTCGGTTCAATTGGCCCCTCTGGACAGTCAGCGACATCGAGCCACGGGTGAAACGTCCGAGGGGCGGCAACTCGCCAGAGAAGCAAGCCAGTAACTTAGCCGAGGCACAGGCAGCTGTGCTCGACTCGCTCAGTGATGGGCCACTGACGGTCTGGCCAATTCGCAAAGCAACCGGCATGGGGCCGCCGCGAGTCAACAAGGCAATCGAATCGCTTTTGGGCAAAGAAAAAATTTGCTGCCTAGAAATTAGATGCGAGAAAACGAAAAAATCGAGCGTGCAGTACTCGCTCAAACAATAGTCGCGTTCATCGTTCGTTCGACTGAACGCGCGAACGAACGAGGGGGCAATCGTTCGTTCGTTCGCCCCTATAAGGGTGCGAACGAACGATGAACGATGCCCCTAGCACTGAACGAGAAAACTACCACCAGCCAGCCGCGACCGAAGATCAAAAAAATGAGCATCAAGAAAACCAAATGCCAAAAATTTCTTCAGCAAGCGAATCAACAAATCCGACTGACACCGATCCAGCGAATGGTGCTCGATGCGTTAAGCGATGGCCAAGCACAGGATCGCGTCACCGTCGCGGGCTACATGGATGGCGGCTGTCAGGGGATCACTCGCTACTCGGTGGCTCGTTCCATGGCGGATGCAGCACTATCGCAGTTGGTGGCAATTGGCCTGCTCCGAGTCGATGCGATGGGCTGGCACTGACGTGTTGATGGTAACGATGGCACAGATGCCAAGTTGGCTAAGCTGGATGGCATCACCACGGACAACGGAAACATGATCGACGAGATTTTGGCGATAACCAAACAGGTCGACTAGCGATTGACGAATGAGGCCACACGATGATTGTTAATCGCTTCGCTGGTGAGCGCCGCCAGGCGTTCAAGGAACAGACACGCAACACTGGCTGGCTCATTACGCGTCATCGTGGGCGGTCTGGTGATCGCGTGCCGAGATGTTGACGCCATCACCGATGCCCGGCATCGTCTAACAGCACTGATGGGTGGGTGATGAAATGACACGTAAGCAATCCACATTTTTTTCATCGATGACACCGAATGAGATTTATTGGTTTTGTGGAAAACGAGATGCTTGGAATCGCCGGCGGAAGATGCTGGCGGAATTGCGACGGCTGAAGCTCGTGCAGATGCTTCACGAGGTCGACTTCACGCATGGCTGGCGCCAACGTTTGGCTGACGAGCTAAAGATTTCCAGGTGGACGCTGCGAAACGACCTGGCAGCAATCCGGGAAGGGTGCCGAGCCGGCCACATAGAAAAAATCGTTGCCGATTTTGACCGACGTCTGCGATTCGCCAAGTTACTGCTGGAATCCATCGACCCAAACACTACTCGCCAAGAACTGATTCAAGAACGCCGCCAGCAGCGACAGCGAGAAAGAGTGCTCAATCCGTAAACAAGCGAGGATCAGCGTGAGCGACTGGGGCAGAGCGTCTCCGACGAGTGGTGTAGACTTCGATGTATTTGCAGTTGCAAGTGGCCATGCACCGCGCCGCGAGAACCAGTATGCTTTCACCCCTGGTGGAGAACTAACGCCGACGTGAACCCGTCAGCCGCCCGATCAAGCGTTCTTGGCTCGGCTCCAATTCGTAAGCGGTACTGATGTTTGAACAGGCCTTCAAGAATATCGAC
>JBBSJZ010000038.1:0-20438 GCA_038256795.1 Pirellulales bacterium
AGTATTGTTCGGCGTGTTCACGCTCTTCGCGGGGGAGTGATTGATTCTCGAGCGGGTCACTTTCTTTGGCCAGAACACTTTCTACGGCGTTTTGGACCTCCTGCTGGGTTGCTCCCTTGCGGTTGGGGCCTGCGGCAGTTCCGGCGGTGACGACTTCACCTTTCTGCAGATCCCCGCGGACTTTGGTGTCGTAGGTGTTGGCATCGAGATCCGTTTCGGGACCGGTACCGGATCCCGTACCACGTCCCCACTGAGACCCGCCCTTGCCGTTATCCGAGTTGCCGCCCTGGCACTTCTCGCAACCGGCGCCGCCGCAGCCTGGACATCGCATTTGGTTCTTGCATTCGGAGAGCTTGTCCATGGCCTGCTGCAACTCTTCCATCTCGGACATTTCTTGCTGCATCTCTTGCAATTCTTCGCCCATTTCTTCGAGCGCCTCACCGGCCTGTTGCATGTCGCCGTTCTCCATGGCTTCGGCCGCTTGTTTCATCGCTTCGGCCATCTGCTGCATCTTCTGCATCTGGCCGTCCTGGGCCTCCAATCCATTCAGCTCGGATTGCATTTTGGCGGCCTCTTCGCCTCGGCCTTCGCGTTTCGCTTGGTCGATTTTTTGCTGCAGTTGTTCTTTCTTCTGTTCGTGCTCGGCAGCGGCCTGCTGCATTTGTTGCTGCATTTGCTCGACTTGCTTTTTGAGTTGGTCCTTTTCTTCTTGAGTGAGCTTGCCGTCCTTGAGTTTTTGGGCGAGATCCTTGACGAGTTCCTTGGCCTTGCCAAAATCGCCACGCTCCATCGCCTTGGCAACCTGATCCGCGGGTCCGGTCTCGAGTCCTTTCATTTGCGCCAGCGCTCGTTGGACTTGATCGGGCGAACCCAACTCTTCGCGCCGTTTCTCGAGTTCTTTTTTGAGATCATTCATCGCGATCATGGCATCTTTGCGATTGAGATCTTTTTTCTCAGCCACTTTGTCGAGGTCGGCTTCCAGTTTTCGGAAGAGATCTTCGGCTTCATCGAGACCTTCCATTTCAGCCTTGCGACGTTGGGCTTGGAGGCGTCTTTTGAATTGCTCGGCAGCCGTTTTGACCTGCTCCATCTCGGCGGCATCGACTGCCTTGGTGGCACTCGCGACCGACGACTTCGCGGGCTCGACGAGGAACATCACGAGCGCGAGAATGGGCACCATGGAAACGGGTAACCAGGTCCACGGGTTGGGGCGCAGCGAAAACTTATCGGCGATCGACAATTGCCCCGCGCGTCGCTCGGCGTCCGCAATCAGTGCGGTGGCGAACGGAGTATCACGCTCTCCTGGGGCGAGCATCATCGAGCTGCTGACGCGTTCTCGAAGTCCGAAGCGTCGGTCCAACTCACCGGCGACCGCGTGCATCGTTGGCTGCTTCGCGATCGCGTAGATCGCAGCGGCGAGTACCCCCGCCACGACGCAACCGACAACCCAGCGAATCGCCCACACCTCGAGCGGTACATCGACTACCCAAATCGCAGCGGCGCCAATCGCGAGTGTCGCCATGAGCAGCGAAACGAATAGGGTGACGCACAGCGCCCGACCGAAAAGACCCGCCAGAATCCGTCGGCGAGCTCGCTTGACCTGTGATTGGATCGTATTCATTGCGGTCGATTTCCTGGTAGAACTCAGATGGGTCCGTCATTGACACTCCATCATGGACTACCGACATCATACGACCAGCGCCAGGCGACAAGCCAGTCGAAACAAAGAAAACGATGAATTCAACACCTTCTTCACTGCCCGATCCCGATTCCGCCGACGGCACCGACGTGGTGATTTTCGACGGTGATTGTGTGTTTTGTCGTGCGGGGGTCAATCGCCTTCGCCAGCTCGATCTCGGCGGCAAACGGCTTTCGTTCATCTCATTGCACGATCACCGTGTCGCCGAGCGCTATCCCGAACTGAGCCACGATGAGCTGATGAGCCAAATGTACGTGGTTGACTCTTCAGGTGCTCGGCATGGTGGCGCGGATGCGGTGAAGTATCTGTCGCGGAGATTGCCGGCACTGTGGTTGGCTGCGCCATTGTTGCATGTGCCTGGGACGGCGAGATTATGGCGGTGGATGTACGGCCAAGTTGCCAAGCGTCGTTATAAAATCGCCGGCAAGCTCGGTGGTGGTGACCCGTGCGATGGTGGTAGCTGCGGCATCCACTTCGACCGCTAACGGTGAGCGGTCCTTCAGAACTCTTTTAGAACTTCGCTGGACGCACGCGTGCCCATGGCTCCCCACAAACCGAAGGGGCTTGGCGAACCGATTTGGTTGGGCGCCACGCTACTGTCGGCGACATTTCCATCCGCGTTCATGTCATAGAAAACGGATGATCTCGATGTGTTTCCGGTATCAATGGATTCCGTCACGAAGCGAACGGAACCGTCGGCGAGTAGGATGTGCGCACCGCCGGGGTGCCGGCTGCTCGCTGGAGTGACGCCGCCCATCAGCGGCGTGATCACGGATCCGATCGAACCGCACATGCCCTGGTTCGGACCGAGAATGGTGTTGAAGCCGGTGCAGAGATGCAGGCCGAGCGCCCATGCCGAACCCCGCACGTAATCGATCTCGACTTTGATCGAGTTCGCGCCCCAGAACCTCGGACGACTCGGGTCGCGATGGCCTTGGTCATAGCAAAAATTCGGATTCGACGCGACGCTGGCGAGATTCACGATGGACAATTGGGTCGTGATGTCGTCATCGCCCAGGTCCGTGTTGATCTCACCGAGCAAAACGGTGTTGGCTAGCCCATCGCGGAAGTCGGAGAACGAGGTGAATTGCCGAGCGACGAATGCGCCCCGGCATGACCCTTGAGCGGCGATTGCGGCATTTCGATCCGGCTTCCACGGCCCATCGTCGACGGGCAACAGGGGGCCATGATTGACCATCGCCGTGTCCCCTAAGCATGCCGCATAATTGGTCCGTGCATGGGCGGGCAAACCGCGACCGGGATCACTCGGACACCGCAGCGCCGTGAGTTCGGTCAGCCACGGTTCGTAGCGAGTGATCGCGTGGCTGATTAATCGCTTGTAGGGCGTCGGTCCCATCGCGGGAAACGCATCGCCCGTGAGCGGATCGATGAGCGGGTTGCTAATGTTTTCCCAAAGCGATTGCTGCTCAAAGAACGGCAGTAGTCCCACGAACACGCTCAACGAGTTCGCGTTGCAGCCGACAATCGGATCGAACGAAGGCACGCTGGGCAGCCCGCCGCTACCGCCTTGGTACTGGGGAAGCCGGTTGTAAGCGGAGTGATAGTTGTGGCTAGCCAGCCCCAATTGCTTCACCTGATTGCTGCACTGCATCCGCCGCGCAGCCTCACGCGCCGCTTGCACGGCAGGCAATAGCAAGCCCACCAGAACACCAATGATGGCGATCACGACGAGTAATTCGACGAGGGTGAATCCGACTCGTTGGTGATTGGGTTGACTCACAACTAATGACCCGGCTGTGTTCGACAGGCAATGTTTCGACAGGCAATGTTTCGACAGGCTAACTTCGCTAGCGTCCCAATTCCAAGGGGCTTTGAGCGGACTTCGCAGACGCCGCCGGTTCAGCATAGCGGGGATTCGCTTCGAGAAATTCCGCCAGCTCGGCTTGGGAAGTCGCCGCCGGTTCGCTAACCGCGGCGCCACCACAGCCCACGGACATTACCACCATAGCGCCGACGAGCCAGCAATCAAGATTCAACCGCATGGGGCTTACCGACCTCGAGGCAATGATGCTGCCGCAGCCTGCACGACGCGGGCCACGACCGTCGCTATGATAACCGGCGGCGGCGTACCGCGCCTCAAGCAAACCACTGGACGGCGTTCCGGAACATTGCCAAGCCGTCTCCAGCCTCGGGCTGCACGTCGCGGCGTGTCCAGGCGGGATGGTGGGTGAAATCGATATGCCGTTCCGGATGGGGCATCAATCCGAATACCCGGCCGCTGGCATCGCAAACGCCAGCGACATTCGCGGTCGCCCCGTTGGGATTCGCTGGAAATGGCAACGTTTCAGCCGAAACACAGCCCGTTTCGCCATCGCAGTAGCGAATCGCCAGCCGCCCGGATGATCGCAGTTGCTGCAAAATCGAATCGTCGGCGGCGACGAATTTGCCTTCGGCGTGCGCCATCGGCAAATACATCCGCTCGATGCCCCGCAAAAATACGCACGGGGTCTCGTCGACAACCAAATCGACCCAGCGGTCCTCGAATCGTCCATGGTCATTCCAGGATAACGTCGCTGGGACCGTCGCTTCGGTCTCGAGTCCCTCGGTGAGCACCCCCAACCGCATCAGCACCTGCATCCCGTTGCAAATCCCCAAAACGAGTCGGTCGCCGCTGCCATGCACGAAGGTATCGACAAGCCCCGCCAGGTGTCGTCGCAAGCGGGTAGCCAAAATTCGACCGGCGGCGATGTCGTCGCCGTAGGAAAACCCGCCTGGGATGCACAGAATTTGATACCGATCCTGGAGCGCCGGATTATCGATCAAGCGGTTGACGTGAACGCGTTCCGCGATGGCTCCCGCTAGCTCGAATGCGTGCGCCGTCTCTTCGTCACAATTGGTTCCGGGGGCGCGGAGAACGAGAACGCGGGGCGACGGCATGAGTGTTGATCGTGGGGGGGCAAGGTTCAAGGGAGCAATCGCCCAAGTTTAAGACGCTGTGGCCAACTTGAGAACCGACCCTGGAGAACTATCCGTCGACAAACTTCGTGGACCTCCGGCGAACTCTACGGGCGCGGCAGGCTGCGTCCGGAACCGGAAAAAATCGGTGAGCTCGACATCCCCCATCGCGCGAGCCGGAATTGTGAGGCTGTTTTGAGGCAACCGACGCCGTAGACGCAGGAGCGACGAAAATTGATCGACGAAGCTTCGGCAAAGTACTTGGCGGGACAGGAGACCTCACCGACCTCGAATCCGAAGTAAATCGCTTGCGAGAGCATTTGATTGTCGAACACAAAGTCGTCGGAGTTTTCCTCGAGCGGTAACGTCTCGAGCAACTTTCGCGTGAACGCTCGATAGCCCGTGTGGAACTCGGTCAATTTGGAATGCATGATGAGGTTTTGAGCGAGCGTCAAGCCTCGGTTTGCCACGTACTTGTAAATCGGCATCCCACTTTGACGAGCTTTGCCGCCGAGAATGCGGCTGCCGATGACGCAGTCGTAAAGCCCGTTGCCGATCATCGTTACCATCGCGGGGATGAGCAGCGGCGTGTACTGGTAATCGGGGTGCACCATCACGACGATATCGCCGCCGAGCCCCAATGCGGTGGCATAGCACGTCTTTTGGTTCCCGCCATAGCCCCGGTTCTTGGGGTGGACGACCACGTGCAAACCGAGTTGCTGGGCGACGCCGACGGTGTCATCCGAGCTCGCATCATCCACCAAAAGGATCTCATCAACGAGTTGGCGATCGATCTCAGCACACGTTCGCTCCAGAGTCTTGGCGGCGTTGTACGCCGGCATGACCACGACAATTTTTTGGTCTCGATACATTCAATTCTTTCCTTCAACTCCCGAGGCGTTCACGCGACCCACGATGATGAGCGTGCCGCCGCGACCGAGTCGACCGCACAGCCATAACGGCACGACGCCCAGCCCGCAAATCATCCCGCCGAGGAGTCCCTGGGATGTCAGTTTCCAGCCACGCGTGCGCGTCGGTCGACCGGTCAGTCGTTTCATGAAGGCATTCGGCTCAGCTCCCCAGGCATTGAGGACACTTTGAGCCAGCCCCATTAAATCGTACTCCAACTCGCTGCGCCACAGCAGCTTGGTGATGAAGTCATGCTTAACAAGCAATCCCGCGAGTGAGTGCCGGGTGAAGTGAACGTGATGCCGGGGAACATCCAAGTGCAACCAGCTTGCCGCAAACCGCTTCGCCACGAAGTTGCCAAAATCCGGGACGGCGATGATGAGGATTCCACCCGGTGCGAGCAGCGATCGCAGCGACGCGATCGTGCCGCTCGGATCAGGCAAGTGCTCGAGCACATGCCACAACGTGATGCAATCGTACGGCGCCGAAGTAGCCGCTTGCTCGAGTGATTCATGCATCGTGACGTCGTCCATCCTCGCCGGTCCCGGATACTTCTCAACACCGCTCGCCTGCCATCCACCATCGATCATCGTTCGCAGAAACGTACCGTCACCACAGCCGACATCGAGCAAACGCTTCGAAGTCGATCCGCCCGTTTGTTGAGTGACAATCTGGCGTCGCCGAGCATCGCACATCTTAGCGGTGAACCCGTGGCGGCCGCCGTGGTACCCATCGCCGTAATACCGATCGAGGTCTTCCGGGACCGGATCCGTGATGCCCAAACGACACACCGGGCATCGTCGGATGCTGAACGCGTCACCGGTATTCACATCGAGGACGCGCTCGAGCCCAATGACGAGTGGTTCATGGCATAATGGACAAACCGCCGAAGTCACGAGTGAGCCGCATTTCGCATTGAGAGAGTTCCGCTTGAATTTGAAGCATCGTAATCACTCGACTGAGAGCGCGTCCACAAGCCCAGCCACGAGCGGCGATTCCGGTCCTCGTCCCAGGGTCACGGGACGCGGAGTCTTGTTCGCCGCGATCGTGGTGTTTACCGTGCTGCGGCTTCCCGTTCTGTTGCACGCACCCGGTGGTCAAGACGAAGAGTGGTACGCGGTCCCGGGGTTGACCATCGCCCAACAGGGCGTGCCGAGGGTGCCCTACAGTCGAGCGAGTGAACCCGGCAGCGTCTTTCGCGGTGCCGATGAGATGCTATTTGCTCAGCCGCCGCTATCGTTTTATGCCCAGGCTCCCTTCTTTCTCGTGCTGGAGGACAACTACGCCACCGCTCGTCTGGCGTCATTTCTGGCCGGATGTTTCTCGATCGGGTTGACGTTCGCGATCGCGCAGCGGTTGACCGGCGACGCGAGAATCGCGAGTGGAGCGGCGGTGCTTTACTCACTATCGCGGCTTTGCTTCTTTCCCGCGGTGGTGGCACGGCCGGATATGATTTGCGGCATGCTTGGACTCGCGAGTGTGCTGATGATGCTCGCTTGGCAATCAACGCGGCGTCATCGCTCGCTCGTCTTCGCGGGGATCGCGGTGGGGCTCTCCGCACTGACGCATCCGTTTGCGATCGTCTTCGGAATCCAAACGACGCTATGGGTGTTGCTCACGTCGGGGACGATTGCCCAGCGTTTTTGGCGGCTATCGATCTTGACCGTATCGATTGCGATGACGTTTGCACTTTGGTTGCCACTGATTGCGATGCGACCCGATTTGTTTCGGTCGCAATTCATTGGCAACATATTGCGTCCAGCCGGACCGGGGCTGGTCGCGCGAGCGATCATGCCATGGGAGTCACTCGCGAACCAGATCCCTCAACTCATCGAGCGAGCGCACCCGATCCAGTTTGGCATGCTCGCGGCCGGACTCGTATTCGCCCTAGGTCTCGGGTGCAAGACACGACGGCCTGCGATCCTACAGTTGGTGACGCTCGCGATTACTAGCGTCTACTTGCTCGTCGTGTGCCTGGGGGTGCATCCGATCCAAGGGTTTTGGTGTTACAGCGCCGCGCTGAGCTGGATCTGTGTCGCGCTGGCAATCGTCCACGTTCTCGATCTTGTTGCCCGGTGGAAATCCGCGCACCGAATCGCTCTCGGGACGGTCGTGATTCTTGTCCTCGCGGCGATGATCCCTGGTTCAGGTTTTCGCACAACCCTGGCGTATGCGAAGCACTGGAACGATAACGACTACATGAGCTCGCGGTTCATCAAGCGCGTGCTTGCGGATGTTCCCGATGACGCGTCCATCACCGTCGGCCCCGAATTCGCGCTCGACGTTTATGCCCGCGGCGGTCGCGAAGTCGTTCTCGCCTGCAAGCATCCGATGTATTTCGACAGCACCCGGTACCCGACGAAGTACTACCTGTTCGGTCGCCGCGATTTCGCTGAAGGTTTCCCCGCCGGATACGACTGCACGCTCGTGCGCAGCTACGGAATCCGCGACGACATCTTTGCCAACTATGTGGAGCTGTATCGCAGCAACGTGCAGTCGATCGAGTGAAGCGACGGCATGCTTAAACGTCTGTCGGTACACGTTTGCTGAGTGAATCAGCTATTGTTTGGACCGGTTATTTTTGGCTGGGGTATCATTGCCGTCGGATTCCCAAATGACCCCGACACGTCGTGCCCATCGATCCCAGTCGTCCGTCATGGCTTGAAGCCGCTGCGGTTCTTGCGCTGCCAAATCGTTCGTCTCGCAGCGATCGACGGCTAGGTTGTAGAGTTCCCATTTTAGCTCGAACGGCATTTTCTTCGCGTAGACGGCTTTCCAATCACCGTGTCGCAGTGCGTGTGCCTGCTGGTGATCAAAACCAATCACCCGCTCGGGCAGTCGCTCGCCGCGGAGGGCGGGTAAGAGACTCGTGCCTTCCAGCGGTGTGATGTCATGACCGCCCATCGAAACCGGGTATTCCGCTCCGCATGCTTCGATGAGTGTTGGCATCACATCCATGACATGCATCGGATCGCGTATCCAATCGCTTCGTTTCTCAATTCCCTGGGGCCAATGAGCGATGAAGGGTGAGCTGATTCCGCCCTCGTGCGTGAAGTGCTTGTACAAACGCAGCGGCGTATTGCCAAGGTTCGCCCACGCGCTGCCGTACGATTGATGAGTGTCGCGTCCCCCGATGTCGCGAAGTTCGTCACCCGTTCTCAGCACGGTGGTGCCTTGGCGCGACACACCGTCAAAGCCAAACGGACCCCACTCGTAACAGGCTCCGTTGTCGCTCATGACGAGGATGAGTGTGTTATCAAAATCATTGGTTTGCTGAAGGTGATCAACGATTTTTCCCACACCTTCATCGACGCTTTCAACCATCGCCGCGAACACCGCCATCCGCCGCGCGAGATCCCGTTGCCGATCTTCGTCGAGCGAATCCCAAGCCGGATTTTCGACGCCCGAGAACCCGTTAGTGATCGCCTCGCCATCGACGGGAACGAGCGAACGCGGCGTTAGTTTCCAGTGCTCGCCGTTGACCAACCCGAGCTCTTGCATCCGCTGGTATCGCTCTTCGCGAAGCACGTCCCAACCACGACGGTAGGTGGCGTCGTACTTGTCGGCTCGCTCCGGCGGCGACTGCACCGGGAAGTGTGGCGACGAATGCCCGAGGAACAAGAGCCATGGCTTGTTCGTTTTCTGGCCTTGTTGGATGAACTCAACCGCATAGTCGTTGAATACGTCGGTAGCGTAAAAACGATCCCCCGGTGGATTGATTTCTTGCTTGCGTCCCTTCGGCAAGCGGATGTAGTAATCCGCGTCGTATTGGTCGTGCGAATGGTCGTCGGTGTAGCCGTAAAACTCATCGAAGCCGCGTTTGATGGGTCCCGTTTCAGGGTGCATGTGCCATTTGCCGACGTAGTAACACCCGTAACCGGCTGGCTTGAGCACTTCGGCGATCGTGGCACACGAATCACGCAGACGCCCCAGGTATCCGGGCCCACGGTTCGGACTCGGCTTGTTCGTGGTGAAGTCGCCGATGCCCGCTTGGGTCGGATACAGTCCCGTCATGAGCGAGGCGCGAGTTGGGCAACAACGCGCCGAATTGTAAAGCTGGGTCATCCGCACCCCATCCGCGGCGAGCGCATCTATGTTCGGGGTGCTAATCTCACCTCCATAACAACCCAGGTCGGAATACCCGAGGTCGTCGGCGAGGACGATGATCACATTGGGTTGATCATCCGCAGTGAGCGGCAATGCGAGGAGAGCGGCCGACAATAGGGGTGTGAGATACTTCAACATTGGAGGCTATGTTTGAGTGTGGACTCGTCATGGATTGCGTGAACGATAACGGCTGAAGCGGAATCGATGCAGAAGCTTTCGCGTCACTGCACGTCACCGAGTCTCTCCGAGACTCGGCAAACCGCAGCTTTGCGGCGGTGTCAGCCTCGGAAAGGCTGAACTGCGTGACTCAACAGCCGTTCTAGCCACTGCGTCGCGGTGGGTAAGGAACTCGTGGCAATGCTGGCGAGTGGTAACGTAACGGTGCCGTCGCCACGAACTTTCGCGCCGCGATGGTGCACGCCAACGACGGAGCAAGGAACGAAATGTTCGGCTCGGCCAGGCCCGGGATCGGTGGTGCCAAACTGAATATCGCATCGGCTCGACGTCGCAGCGTCGCTTTCGATGCGAATCGTCAGCGTGCTGGGTACCGCAGGTACCGTGGGTAGCGAGCGGTTCGTTCGCCACCGGTAAACACTGCGGCTCGTCGCGGCATCATCGAGATACACGGCGACCGCACGGCGATGTCGGTTGAGCGTCCAGATCCATTGCACCAACAAACTTGATCCGGCATCCGCATCGTCGGGCGCGAAAGCGTCGTTGCCCAAGATTACCGCAAAAAATCGCGATGACTCAATCTCCAGAGCGAGTCGAGCCAGCGGCGGCGATAGCAAATGTGGATGTGGCTCACGCGTGGCGAGTGTCAAACTCGCGAGGTCATCGAGGTCGAGCGATGCGGCGTGCTCCATGATCGGCACTCGATCACTCGCGATGACTTGGTCAAGTCGCGGGGCCGAGCCTTGGGGATTACCAACGAACCACAACAAATCCGCGTGTTGGCGAATGTCCGCGAGAGTTGCGGAGACGACGCCATCGCGGCCCGAAGTCCGCTGCCAAGCACTGGCGAAGGATGATTGCTCGAGGCACCACGTGAGCCGCCCGTCCGAGGACAATCGCTCGAGCGTCTTTGACGAACTGAGGTCGACTCCGCCGGAAATCACGACGATACGATCCGAGGCGGCGATACGCTGCGTCAAGCTTTGCTCGAGCTCGGCGGTCGTCACGACATCTTGCCCAACTCGAGCCGGCGAGGGGTTGGTCGCGGCATGGAATTGACGTGCGGCGAGATCGCAAGTGATCGTCAGGATCGGTTGCGCATCGGTGCCGCCGACTTCGACTGCGTCCCACGCGAGCACTCCGTCACACGCGAGCGGGCAAAACGGACAGACGATGGAGGCCGCACTCACTCGCCGGAAACCTCGTCGCGACGGCTCATTTCTTTGACGAATTCCACCAACGCGATCGCGTTCTCGACCGGCGTTTCCTTGTGCACACCGTGGCCGAGATTGAAAATATGGCCGGGACGGTTCGCTGCGGCGGTGAGGACGTTCTGGACCGCATCGCGAATGGTTTCGGGATCCGCCAGCAGGACTGCCGGGTCGAGGTTTCCCTGGACACTGCAATCGTGGCCGAGGCGTTGCCAGGCGACGTCGAGCGAGATTCGCCAATCCACACCCACCACGGTGCGGTCATCGATCCTCAGCATCGGCAACAGTTCCGAATTTCCGGTCGCGAAGTTGATCACGGGAACGCCTGCGGTGATGCCCGCGAGTATCTCTTGCATGAACGGCAGGACGTAGCGTTCATAATCGTGCGGCGCCAGGCAACCGGCCCAGGAATCAAAGAGTTGAACGCATTGGGCTCCCGCTTTGATTTGCTCGTTGAGGTAGACAACGATCGCTTGTGACAGCTTGGACATCAGTGCGTTCCAGGCCCCGGTATCGCCATACATCAGCGACTTGGTGCCGAGATACTGGCGCGATCCGCCGCCCTCGATCGCGTAACTCGCCAGCGTGAATGGCGCGCCGCCGAAGCCAATCAAGGGGATCGACTCGGGCAAGTCCGCGCGTGTCTTGCGAACCGTCTCGAAGACGTAATCGAGTTGGCTCGGATCATCGAGGCCACGAATGCGATCCACATCCTCGGGGCCACGGATCGGGTTGTGGATCACGGGGCCGTCGCCGGCGACAAACTCCAGGTCCAAGCCCATCGGAATCAAGATCGGCAGCAAGTCCGAAAAGATGATCGCCGCGTCCACGCCGAGACGGTCGACGGCGGTGCACATCACTTCGCTGCACAGACTCGGGTTCTTGCATAAATCCAAGAACGATTGTTTGGCGCGGACTTCACGGTACTCGGACATGTATCGGCCGGCCTGGCGCATCAACCAAATCGGCGTCCGCGGTGTCGGCTCGCCACGACACGCTTGCATGAACAAACTATTGACCGACGGATGTTGATCGACGTGCATCGGGGACTTTCCAGTTGCCACACGTCGACCGGTTCGGAAGCCGCGTTTGGCGTGAATGAGGATCTTGGATTGTTTGGCCGCTTCGGTGACGAGGTGGCCCATCTTGGGGTGCGTCGGCTCCATGTCAACCGGCAACTCGCATTCGATGAGCATTTGGCTCGTTGTCGGACCGATCGAGGCCACGACGGTTTGTCGCAAGCCCTCACGGAGCGCGTCGAGCATGTTGAGTTGCTCGGCCATCCGCAACAGATTAACGATCTGGTGGGCGCTGGTGACGAGCAACATGTCACGCTCGCCGGCGGCAATGGCTCGGACGTTTGCGGCGAGCGGGTCGGTGTCGATGGGAAAGTCCCAGCCGTAGACGCGAACCGACTCGACGCTCGCCCCGCGTGCTTCCAAGCCCGCGATGAGCGACGCGTTGCTAATTCCATATTCCTGGATACCGACGATCTGGTTCGCGACGCTGAAGTTCGTATCGATCGTCTGGAGCAGTTCACGCCAAGTGTTGGGTTCCGGGACACGGTACGTCGGTGTGACACCGACTTCGCGCATCGCGGCAGCCGGTTTGGGACCGCGGGCGATCGTGACGACGTCCGAGAGTGTGTCGAGGAACCGTTGTTGGTCGACGTGCCGCTCAATGGCCTTGAGCAAGAACTTGAACCCGACGCCGGTCATCATGATCACCGTATTGATGTGCCCGGTCATGAGTCGATAAGCGAAGTCGATCGCCGGCCGATTCGGTTCGATGGGCACCTCGCGCATCGAGGGACTGACGTGTGCCACTCCGCCATGCCGCTGGATCAGCCGCGACATATCGTCGGCTCGGCGACTCTCGAGCGAGGCGATCTGCAATCCTTGAAAGTCAGCGTCGGGCGAGGCCATAAGAGAAACGAGACCGTTGGAGGGGGCAAAAGTTTGACGTGAATTGGAGCGGGCTGCATTGTAGGGATTTTACGCCGCGTTACGATGAGCCCAAACCGCTTGTTAGAATGTTGCTCCCCGCGAGAGATTTCGCCCCGATGCCCCGCAGTCCGCTCCGCCGCCCGCCCCAGCACCTGAACTTTCAACGGTTCTTGCTGGCTGACGAATCGCTGCCCGATCGAGTGTCGAGCGAGACCCTCTTTGGTAACCCGGCACCCTTGGAAATCGAAGTGGGTTCGGGCAAGGGTTTGTTCTTGGCCAATGTCGCGGCAGCGAGTCCGCAGATCAATTTCTTGGGCATCGAAATCGCGACCAAGTTCGCCGAACACATCGCCGCCAGATTGGCCAAGGCTGAGCTCGCAAACGCCCGCATCGTGTCAGGCAACGCGGAACCGATTTTCGCCAAACTCATCGAACCAGGGTCGCTCGCAGCCGTTCACGTCTACTTCCCGGATCCCTGGTGGAAAGCTCGCCATCGCAAGCGACGCGTGGTCAACGAAACCAGCATCCAAAATTTCTCCCGAGCGATCCGCAGCGGTGGGCGATTTCACTTCTGGACGGACGTCCTTGATTACTTCGAGGACACCATCGAGATGATTGCGGACATCGCACCCGAGCTCGGCGTACCGATCCCCGAGGACGCGGCACCGGCCACCCATGACCTCGATTACCGCACCCACTTTGAGCGACGAAGTCGCAAGCACAGCATCCCGGTGTACCGCGTCGTTTACGAGAAACGCGGATCAGTTGCCGGGGATCACGGTCACGGGGCCGGAGTCCATCGGTAACGGCGTCGACGATTGCATCGGTGCCGCAAAGTTCATGGTCGACTGCACCGCGGATGGATCAAACGGCGTTCGCGTGATCGGTGCTGGTACGGACACGTCCGCGCCTTCCGCACGCGGCGTCAAGAATCGACCTACTTCGTAGGCGTCCTGGTAAGCTGGAGCCGCCCATGGGCCTTCGGCAAGTTGCACTTGGTTGTAAGCCAGTAACGAGCCTTTTTGGCGATGGAAGTCACGAATCGCAAAATTGTAATTCGCCAATGCCGTATAGAACGCGGTCTCGCTAATCACCACCTGGCGTTGGGCTTGCAACAGAAAGTTAATGTTGTCGGTTCCGTCAAGGTAACGTCGCCGCAGCACGTCGACTTGTTTGAGGTCAGCGACGTATCGGTTGTAGTTCGTCTCGAGCAATTGGTGCGAGAGCGTGATTTGACGCGACGCATTGGACAAATCGTGGCTGATGCGAAGTTCGGTTTCGGCCAGGACCGTACGTTCACGATTGAGGTTCAAGCGAGCGAACGCGACCGCGTTGGATGCGGCACGTAGCCCGACGGGGAACGTCAACTCCATGCCGGCGTACCATTCTTGGTAGTCGCCCGTGAGGATCGAACCCGCGAGGTTATCGAAGCTTTGTTGGCTGCCGATCAAGTTGTCACCCAGTCCTCGCCAGCGATACTGGCCGAGGAAGTCCAGCCGTGGCCGACGATTGAGTCTGGCAGCATAAATCTCGAGCTCACGTCGTTTGACATTGAAACGTTGACGGCGCACTTCGACGCGGCGATCGAGCGCTTGACCGAGGGCGCTGTCCCAATCGAAGACGACCTTAACATCGGTGGGATTGGTCGTCGGGCGAATCAATCGGCCGTCGGTCGCGGGCATGCCGACGAGATAGCGAAGTCGCTGCTCGATCGTGTAAAGTCCCTGTTCGCTCGCGAGCGATTGTTCGACGGCGGCTTGAAATTGGTAGAACTGGGATCGTGCCTGAGCTTCTTCATCGCGGCGTCCGGTACCGACTTCGAGCCGCACCTGTTGGTACTGGAATGTTCGCAGTGCCGATTCACGTCCCTTGAGGTTCGCTTCGAGGATGCGATAGCTAATCGAAAGGTCCCAATACGCTTGTTCGACGTCCGACACGAGTTGGATCATCGCGGCTTCGAAATCGGCGAGCGCGACGTCTTCATTGACCCGTGCGATGAGCACGCCGTTGTACTGGCCGATGCCCGCATTGGGGCCGGTGATGCGGTTGAATTGGGTGCCGGCACCTTGCATCAACGGTTGACGCCACTCCGCTTCGGTGAACCCGACGAACGAACTCGGGAATAATTGGTTGGGTTGGTTGCTGTTGTTGAAGGCGATGTTGTTACGCAGGGCGAACCGTCCCCCTTGAGCCGTTTGCTTGGCGAGCTCGTTGGTGAAGTTCGATTGCAGTGCCTGTTGACCTCCGGGCGTGAACTGGGCAATGATCGGATTGATATTCACGTTGTTGGGACGATCGACGTTGTTCCACGCCAGGTTCTGCGTGTACTGGGCATCGAAGGCTGCGAGTGCGGCTTCGACGCCGCCTTGCGGATTCGAGTGCGCCAGCGCCGGATCGTAGATCGTGCGTGTACCGGCGGGTTGTTGGACGACCGTGCCACCGATCGAGCGCAGCACCGGGCTCTGTTGGACCGCGAGTTGAATCGCTTCTTCGAGCGTCATGTCGAAGGTCGGTAACTGGGACGGATCCTCGAGCGCCATCGGCTCTGCTGCTGACCGCGCGGTCATCGTCACCGCAGTCTGGCACTCCGCGACTTCGGGATACTCGATACGCATCGCGTAATTATCGTGGTACGACGTCTTGGTGTCGTGCGGTCCAGGGTGGATCCGGTCGAGCAACCCACACCCTGATTGACCGGCAACCAGCAAGGCAAGCGTCACCCGTTTGAGCTGAGTTTTCAAAGACACGGACTGCGAGCGGTGGGTTGGTGTGCGCATGACTTTCATCGGGTTCCGGCTCTCGGCTCGTGGCGATGACCGGACGTCCCGGACAATCGTGCAATGAGAAAGGAGTGTCAACTTCACTATCGGCGCAACCATCGATAGCACTGGAATATCCGGACGAGGAATACTGGCCGAACAATCGCTAGAGGCCGAACAGCCCGCAAGGTCGTGTCAAAGTTTGACGATTGCGACGACCTCGCGCCCAAGGATTCAGGGCCCCGTCGGTCGGTCAACCACGCACATTCGGCGCCGCGCAAACCGCTTCGCAGCAACGAAAAAAACCGTGCCAGCCATCGTCACCGTGAACTTTCACGGTGACGATGACTGCCACGGTTTCGGTGCGAATGGACCTGAGGACCGCGACTGCAGACTACGGAAGAATCAGTACTCTGGTGGCGATTGAGGCGGCTTCAGCGATCACGGCTTTACGCTCGTACGGCGGCCGTTGCCGCAGTGCCGGCACGCATGAACCGACGCGGTAATAGCCGAGCGTGTATTCACAATCGCATGGGTGACGGACCGCGGCGAGGTAGGGCAGCATGGGAATCGTCGCGAAGAATCGAGCACCACTGACGATCGGTTGCAAGTGCGGGAAACGTTCGTGCCCATGTCGTTCGAGCATCCGATCCTCGAAGTAGCGAGGATTGGAGAACGTGTTGGGCGCCTCCCAAGTCCGCACGGTCCAGTCCCAATCGAGACCGCGGGCAAGCCCGCTCTCGGGCAACGGCTGAAGTACTTGTGAATCGTCGTCTCCAAAGCCGTCCGGGGTGCGACCATTGCCAATCTCGCCGGTCCGTGTCGACGCGACCATGAAGGGGGGCAATTCAAAGCGGCCGTTTTCGACCGAGGGGCTGCGCGCCACGTCTCCACCGAAAATGGACTCGCCGCCCAAACGGTCCCCCTCGGGTTGCTGGATCTCGTCCGCTTCGTTGCCGTTGCTGGTTTCCTTGTTGGCGTCTTGCTCATCGGAGCCGCCGTATGGCCTCGCTTTGGCAGCATCGACTTGCAAATAACTCACCAAGCTCGGTCCGCTCGCCGCGTTACTCTCGAGCATTCCTCGCTCGGCCGGCGTCGATGGTATGGCACCGCCGCCGGCCACCGCCGCGACCGATTTCGGTTGCTTTTTCTCGGCGTCGCGAGCGAATAATTGTCGGAAGCTCACCTGAGGGGATGCCACCGCCGGTGCTGGGGAGCGCACGTCATCCGCGATCGCCAGGGGGGACATGTCCACGGCACCAGCGAGGGCGATGAGTCCGACGAGCACGACGCGGCGACGAGTCTTGCGGGCACGGTGATTCGATGGGACAGTGTTCATGCAAATCGCTCCAAAGCTTGGCAGTCGGGAATGAGCGAGACGCTCTTGGACGCAGCCTCGCCATGCTTTTAGAATCGACCGTTGCGATCGGTTTCCCCAGTCGTTGATGATGCCCTCGGTATAACCGGAATAGCCCTCATTGATATCCTCGGAGCATGACTTTTGATGAAGCAAGTTCAGGTTTGGGCGGATGTCGGTGGCACCTTCACGGATTGCTTTGTGATCCAGGATTCAGCGCGACGGTCCAGCAAAGTGTTGAGCACCGGCGTCGTTCGCTGCGTGGTGAACCGCTGGATCGACTCGCAAACCGCGATTGTGAATTTGCCAGACGAGCATCGCATCCCTCGATTTTGGAATGGATGTGAAAGTCGTCGCCTCGAAATCGGTGCGGCTGCTGGCGTTTTCGGTGTCGTCCGCGACTACGACGCGGCACGAAACCGCGTCATGTGGAGCGAACCGATTGAAGGGCCGTTGCCGACGCAGTGGGAATTCACACCTGGGCTCGAAGCACCCGTGCTGGCGACGCGATTGACGCTCGGCGTGCCGCTGCTTGAACCGCTGCCTCCACTGGACGTGCGACTGGGAACGACCCGCGGAACCAATGCATTGCTCACTCGCACCGGTGCGGCGACGGCTCTCCTCGTGACCCGCGGCTTTGCGGATATCCTTCGCATCGGTGACCAAGATCGACCCGAGCTATTCTCGCTCAATATTCAAAAATCGGTGCCGCTCACGGACATCGTCATCGAAATCGACGGACGACTGGATTTTCACGGCGACGAGATCGAACCCCTCGACCTACCTCGACTGCGGAGCCAACTCGAGGAACTCAAACAACTCGGCATCGAGTCGATCGCCGTCGGACTTCTCAACGCCTACGCATCCGACCAACACGAAACCCGGGTGGAAGCTTTGGTGCGTGACGTCGGCTTTGACGAAGTGAGTCGCTCGAGCGAAGTCAGTCCGCTCATCAAGTTGGTCGCTCGCTGCGAAACGACAGTACTCGACGCGTACCTCAATCCGATTTTGCGACGTTATATCAGTCGCGTTTGGAGCCAATTCGGCTCGCCTGAGACCTGTCGCTTACGGTTAATGACGAGTGGTGGTCACCTCGTTGAACCCGCCGCTTTTCGGGGCCGCGATAGTATCCTATCGGGACCCGCAGGCGGTATCGTTTCGCTCGGCCAAATTCAACGGGATCACGCCAAGTACCCGGCCCAGGGTTCAGAAGTCTTTGCCTCGCGTGGCGTGATTGGCTTGGACATGGGTGGCACGAGCACGGATGTCAGCCGCTACGAAGGGGTGTTCCAGCGGCGCTATGAATCGCGGGTTGCCGGTGTTCGCGTGCTGACGCCGATGATGGATATCCAAACGGTGGCAGCCGGCGGTGGATCGATCTGCAGCATTCGCGGCGGTCGGTTGTGCGTGGGTCCCGAAAGTGCCGGCGCCGATCCTGGACCCGCTTGCTATGGACGCGGCGGGCCGCTCACGATCACGGATGTGAACCTGCTGCTCGGTCGTATCGACTCGGAACGTTTTCCCTTCGCACTCGATCGCGTCGCCGCGATGAACCGACTCGATGAGTTGGCGAGTGATCGAAATTCGCCATCATCCGTTCAACTTGCACCGCTGGAACTCGCCTCCGGATTTCTTCAAATTGCGGTGACGCACATGGCCGAAGCCGTGCGGATGGTTAGCACCGCGGAGGGCCGTGACGTGCGTGAGATGTCGCTCGTCGGCTTCGGCGGCGCCGCCGGCCAACACCTCTGCCGAGTTGCGGACTCGCTTGGCATGCGAAGTGTTATCGATCCCGTCGATGCGAGCATGCTCAGCGCCCTCGGAATGGGTCTGGCCAGTATCGGGCGGATCGCGATGCGAGGTGTTTACCGGATCATCGACACGATACTGCTTCGGGAACTGGAGGTGCTGGCCCGTGAACTACGGTCGCAAGCGGCTGAAATGCTTCGCGGCGAAGCCGATGATTCACACGACCAGGCGACTTACCGACTCGAAGCCGACGTGCGATACGCGGGTACTGACGCCTCACTCTCGTTGCTTCTCGACCCGATCGAGTCACTCGTGCAGCGATTTCATGCGCAGCACGCGGAGACGTTCGGATATCGGCGAGATCTTCGCAGCGTCGAACTCGTCTCGCTTCGCTGTGATGCCGAATTGGCACCGCGTCATGCGGTAGCGATAACCACGCTTGAAACTTCGACGACGGCGCCGCGAGCCACGACGTTGTACCACCAGGGCGAATGGATCACGGCGCCGCTCGTCGAGCGATCGTCACTGCGGCCCGGCGATACCGTCGCGGCGCCGATGATTGTCGCGAGCGACACGAGTGTGTTGGTCATCGAGCCCGGATGGTGTGGCCGAGTACACGATGATCGGAGTCTTGTGCTCATACGCGAACGTATCGTCAGCGAATTGCACGAGAACGACGACGCGATTCACGCTGCGGACGCCAGCGACCCGGTGCTCCTCGAGGTCATCTCACGTCGATTGCAAGGGATCGCTGATGCGATGGGTGAAGTGCTGCGTCGTACGGCGACGAGCGTTAACGTGAAGGAGCGGCGGGACTACAGTTGTGCGATCTTCCGCCGCGACGGATCGCTCGTCGCGAATGCCCCCCACGTGCCGGTTCATTTGGGCGCGATGGGACACACCGTGCGGCATTTGATGCAGCGATTCCCGGCGATGACCCGCGGTGATTGCTACATCTCCAATGACCCGTTCGCCGGCGGGTCTCACTTACCCGACGTGACGGTGGTGACGCCGGTTTTTTGCGGCGACGGATCGTCTGGGCCAACGGATCCAGCGCCGGATTTTTACGTCGCCTCACGGGCACATCATGCGGAGATTGGCGGACGGACGCCCGGATCGATGCCACCCGATGCGATTTGCCTGGCCGAGGAAGGCGTGCTGATCCGCGCCTTCGCGCTCGTTCGCGGAGGAGTCTCGCATGAAGATGAACTGGGTGACATCCTATCCCGTGCTGACTACCCGTCCCGAAACGTGGCTGAGAACCTCGCCGATGTCGCCGCCCAAGCTGCATCCGGTGTTCATGGCGGGCGATTGCTCCAGCAACTCGCGGATCGCTACTCGATCAATACGCTCGACGCCGTCACGATCCAGTTGCTCGAGATCGCCGCCCAGACGGTAGCGAGCTGGATCCAGTCGCTGCCCATGTCGACACTGCATTTCGCCGACTCGCTCGACGACGGCACACGCATCGAAGTCACCCTCCATCGCCACGGCGATCGATTGACGATTGACTTCACGGGTACCGCCGACGTTCATGCCAACGGTTTCAATGCCACTCCAGCGATCGTGACCGCAGCAATCCTGTATGTACTGCGTTGTTTGTCCGGTTCC
>JBBSJZ010000039.1:0-20386 GCA_038256795.1 Pirellulales bacterium
AGCAAACGTTCGAGGTCCGTTTCGCCATAATTGATGAAACCGATCCAGCGAATGAGTTGGATATCTCGCAGCCCCCCGAGCGATCGTTTGACGTTGGGCCGCAACAGGTAATTCGTTTCACCCCATTTGTGCCGTTCCTCGCGTCGCGCCGCGATGAGATTGTTGAGCAATCGTTGGCGACGACGTTTGGTGCCCTGGCGGAGGTTGCGGAAGAAGCCGGTGTAAACTTGCAAGCCACCGGCGAGGAAGCGAGATTCGGTCAGCGATGAGAAGATGACCGGGTCACCCCAGGCGAGGCTCACGGCTTCGGTCGGCGAGCGAGTCGAAAACCCTAGCTGCAAGCCGGCATCGACGACGTCGCGGGAAAGAGTGCCGGCGATCTTGGTGGCCAGTGCCATGCTCGATCGATGAGCGACGAGCATGATGTCGGCATCGGAGAACGGCGCGAGATCACGTCGACCGAAACCGCCGTGTGCGACGAGGGCCAGCCCGGCGAGTTTGGGGTCATCCTGGTGCGCAATCGTCGCCTCGTTCCAAACATCCAAGACGATTTCGTCGTAGAGATCCGCGATCCGCGTGGAGACCTGGATCCCGGCCGAGCCAGAATCATGCTGCTGGCGAATTTTCTCACGTCCATCACGCAGCCGCTCGCGGCAACGCAGGACGACGGCACGGAGATTGGGAGTGGACAATCCGCGAGGCTCGGCTTAGAGCGCGTCTTCGCCGCGCTCGCCGGTGCGAATTCGGATCGAATCTTCGAGGTTCGTCACGAAAATCTTGCCGTCGCCAATTTGGCCCGTTTGGGCCGTTTGCAAAATCGTATCGATTACCGTTTGCAAATTGTCGTCGGCGCAAACGACTTCGATTTTGACCTTCGGTACGAAGTCGATCGCGTACTCGGTGCCACGGTAAATCTCCGTGTGACCCTTCTGGCGACCGAAACCGCGAACCTCGCTGACGGTCATGCCATGAATGCCATGATCGGTGAGCGCGTTCTTGACGTCTTCGAGTTTGAAGTGGCGGACAATGGCTTCAACTTTCTTCACGATCATTCCTCGACACGGGCGTTTTCACGGGTTTTTCACGAGATTGTCTATCACGAGCAAGCATTGTACACCCGGTGACGACGCGGGCCAGCGGGCGACGGTTGGCTCCAGCGGGCGACTAGGTCGGCCGAATCCACTGGATCTCTTGCACGCCCGCCTCCTGGTTGGCCACCCGGCTGAGCACGAACAGCAAATCGCTGAGCCGGTTCAGGTAGATCATCAATTCCTCGGAAATGTTGGCTTCGTGGTGCCGAACGAGGGTGACGACGCGGCGCTCCGCCCGCCGGCACACCGAACGGGCCAGGTGCAAATGCGTCGCCGACGCGTCACCCGCCGGCAAAATGAAGTGCTTCAGCGGCGAAAGCGTCGCTTCGTGTGCATCGATCCAACGTTCGAGTCGTTCGATGTGGTCCGTCCCGATCACTCGCAAACCATGCTCGTCGGGCTCGGGCGTTGCCAATTCGGCACCGATGGAGAACAACTCATGTTGAATCTGGTCCAGCTCGGCATCGATCGTGGGCGATACACCCGACGAACGCACGGTCCCCAAGCACGCATTGAGCTCATCAACGGTCCCGTACGCCTCGATGCGGTCGTCGTCCTTGGCGACGCGGGGGCCGCCAAACAAACCGGTGCTACCGGCATCGCCGGTCCGCGTATAGATCTTCATGGTCAATCTCGCTGTTGCAGGGGTGGCAGTCACGAACGTACGGTTCGATTTCAGGTCCCACTTTTGTAGAGTGTTGGCAAACCCCGACAAGCCGCCTTGCTCGATTGAACCGTCAATCGATCACCGACTCTCGTTTCATTCACAGGACTAAAACCGTTGCCCGCACCCACCGATCCCGACGTCGAAATTGTCCGCGCCGCAGGCATGTTGCTCGTGTGTTTGGCGTCTGAGAATTTGACGCCTGAGAATCGGACGGACAGACCCAAGTTTTTGCTGCTGCGTCATCCCCGTCGCTGGGATTTGCCCAAGGGGCATTGCGAGGCCGATGAAACGTTCCTGGACGCGGCGATCCGCGAGACCGAGGAAGAAACAGGCATCGCCAGGGACACGATTCGCCTGGATCAGACGTTTCTTTTCGAGCTGACCTATCCCGTCACGTATCGCCGCACGGGCGATCGCGTCTTCACCAAAATTGTCCAGTATCACCTCGGCTATCTGGAGACGATCCCCGAGCTTCAATTGACGGAACACGACGGGTTCCAATGGTTCGATTGGAACCCACCCCACACGATCCAAGCGCGAACCATCGATCCGCTACTCAGCGCCGTGGAGCGGCACTGGCGAGACCGTTAGTACTGGGATCGCGCGATCGTAATATCGAGTTCGTTGATTTTCGTGAGCACGCCAAGCAGTTGCTGTTCCAGATCCGCGGCGGCAAAGTCGCTGGTGAGAAGTGCGAGGCGATTCGAGGGCGCCACGCGACCGAGGGTGGCATCGAGCGGTAACCAGTCGCCATCGACGTGGGCGATCGTCCAGGCGTGGTAGTGCATGGATTCCTGGGCGGTTTCGTCATACACCAATCCCACCACAATCCGTGCGGGTATGTCGCTCGCTCGCAACAAACCCGCGAGTAGGACCGCGTAGCCCGTTGAATCAGCAACCCCATTCAACGCCACCTCCGAGGCCTTGGCCAAGCCGCGACTGCGGGGAGACTTTTCAAGCACTCCACCGAGTGTGCTCATCATCTCCAGTGCCACGTCACGCTGGCTTTGGCCCTGGATCGATGCGGCGGTATGCAGCCGTCGCACCAAGGGCGAGTTGAAGTCAACGAGAGCACTCGGCTGAGTATCGGCGGCGGAGAGCGGCAGCTCGCCGGGGGTAAAGCCAGGCAAGTTGGCCACGGATTCACTGCTCACGAGAACCTGCAAAACACCATTCGGTTGACTTCGCACGGCTTGTCCGGCTGCCGGAGCAAGTTCCGGCGCGAGTGGTGTTTCGGATTCACTCGCTGAGGCATCACCGCTCGAAAGTTTGGGAATTTCCCGTCGCAGTATCCACGCCGTGCGTTTAGCTTGGTTGGGTCGGTCAATGGTTCCCGTCACTCGCAGCGTGATACCCGACGATAAGCCGGGGTCCGTATTCATGTCGTTGGTCGCGGTGGCTGCGTCCGTCCGATAGGCCACGAGGCCGAATGACTCGGTGTAGCTCTTGAGCGTTGTGCCGGTATCGTCCGTCCAAAGCAACACTTGGGTCGCATCACTCGAGTTCATCGAGATTTGGCTCGTCACTTCCAACAAATCACGAGCGGCTCCATCGAGCAGCGGTACCGAAGCTCGGTTACTGGCAACTAATCGGACGGTGGCGATACGATGCTGGACCGGCACCAGCACCTTGAGCATCCGCACTTCGCCGAGGCTCAGCGGTTTGCGACGCAGCGATTGCTCGACCGCGACTGAACCGCAAAAATCGGGCTCCCACGCCAGTTGCGCCGTCGACTCGGTAGCCCCGCGTGACGTGCGAATCGTGAGCTGGCCGTTCTCAACCGTGCCGATGTAGCGGGTCGCGAGGGGGCCAACACCCTGTGTCGCGGTGAACGATTTGAGCTGGCCGCGGGAATCCTCGATGCTCTCATGGTGCAGACTCTGGAACACGGAATACTTACCGTTTCGCATGCTCAAGTGATCGTCGATCGTGCAGCGAAGATCCGCATCCGCACGATCCGTCAACCGCTCCGCGAGCACGTGACCATACCCACAATGCTTGCCGCCAGCGTAGTACGCGTTCCAAGTTTCCCAGCGATCCGCGGGCGGCGGCGCAGGCAGTTCGAACACCGGCGGCGCCACTGGGGCGGTCCGTGACAGATCGTCATCAGCATCGGAAGCTTGCTGGTATCGCTCGGGTTTTTCGCGAGGTTCGATGAGCACGGGACGGCTCGGGACATCGCAACCGACCCAAACGAGGATGCTTATCCCCCACCAGAACTTCCAATTGACGACAAACCCGCCGCGCCGGAGCAATCGTGTGCGACCGAGATTCATGAGGAGAAGAGTGCTTTGAAAGCTAGAGAACCGAGGCGACCGCGAACTTGATCAAGCCGCACCTCAAGTCGGTAGCGGGTGAGTGTACTCGATCAACCCAATGAAGTTTAAGACCAAGCTATCGAGCTTCGACGCACTGGACCGGGCATCAGTTCCCGCTACTTTCGCCTCCCACTTTAACGTTCCATCCTTTTTTGCATCGTCCCGATAGGGATTAGCCCTGCCGCGTCCTTCAATAAGCACTGCGAAACGGGGATATCGAAATGACGCGGTCGTTTAGCTTCCAACGATTGCAACTCAATGTCTACGCCAAGATGTCATTGACGACTTTTCCATGGACATCCGTCAGCCGGAAGTAGCGACCTTGAAAGCGATACGTGAGTTGCTCGTGATCGATGCCGAGCAGATGCAACATCGTCGCGTGCAGGTCATGCACATGCACCGGGTTCTCCGTGATGTTGTAGCAAACTTCGTCGGTCGCTCCGTAAGTGAGTCCGCGTCGAATCCCCGCTCCGGTCATCCACAACGAGAAACATCGCGGATGATGATCACGGCCGTAGGTGTCGGCATTGAGAGGCCCTTGGCAATACGAGGTGCGTCCGAATTCACCGCCCCAGACCACGAGTGTGTCATCGAGCATACCACGTTGTTTTAAATCGTTGATCAGCGCCCAGGTTGGCTGGTCCGTGTCGCGACACTGGCCCGGCAATTGCTTCGGCAAAGTCACGTGTTGATCCCAGCCCATGTGGAACAGTTGCACGAATCGCACATCACGCTCAGCCAATCGCCGCGCGAGCAAACAGTTGTACGCGTACGTGCCACGCTTGAGCACGTCGGGGCCATAGCTATCGAGCACATGCTGGGGTTCATCGCTGAACTCGGTCAACTCGGGAACCGAAGTCTGCATCCGATAAGCGAGTTCGTACTGTTGGATGCGCGTGCTGATCTCGGGATCCGCAAACTCGTCGAGCTTGGCTTGATTGAGCTTGGCCAAATCATCGAGCATGCGTCGCCGAGCCGGTCCGTCGAGTCCTTCGGGATTACTCAGGTAAAGAACCGGATCGCCGACACTCATCAGCTTGACTCCGGCGTAGCTCGACGGCAGAAAACCGCTGCCCCACAAGCGATCGTAAAGCGGTTGGCAATTCGGTCGCCCGGTACCACGCGAGACCATCGTGATGAAGGTCGGTAAATTATCGTTAAGCGTTCCGAGTCCGTAGTGCAGCCAAGATCCGAGGCTTGGCCGCCCAGCGAGTTGATTTCCGGTTTGGAAGAACGTCATTGCCGGATCGTGATTGATGGCTTCCGTGTGCATCGATCGAATCAAGCAAATGTCATCGGCGAGTGACGCGATGCGCGGCAGCAGTTCGCTGCCGAGTTCCATCCCACATTCACCATGCTTGTCAAACTTGTAACGAGTTCCGGCGAGCGGGAACGTTTTCTGGCCCGCCGTCATCCCCGTCACCCGTTGGTTCATGTCGACGTAGTCGCGCAAGTCCTTGTTTTCGTTCTGCTGCAACAAGGGCTTGTAGTCAAACAGTTCCTGCTGGGACGGGGCTCCGCTTTGGAACAGATAGATGACGCGTTTCGCTCGTGGCGGAACATGGTACGCCTTCATCACCCCGGTGGGCCTGGGAATCTCGCTCGCGGGTGCGGCCACCGACGTACGATCGCGACCGAGCAGGGACGCCAGCGCCGCAACGCCGACACCGGATGCCGAACGACCAAAAAATCGTCGCCGGGTAAAATGCAATTGATGGTCGGTGAACAGAGGATTCATGGTCAATCGGAATGGCGCAAGGGGTGGAAGGGGTTACTCAATGCAAATGAACTCGTCCAAGTTCATGATCAAGTGGGCTGTCGCGGTCATCGCGGCGTGCCGCGTCACGTCGAGGGATTCGTCTCGCGACGATTCACCGATCTTGAGTAAACCCGCGGCCTGCTCGGGCTCACTCGCATAGTATGTACCAAAGAACGCGGCGTTCGCTTCGAGAACATCGAGCACCGTGTCACTGGGTGAACGGGCCAGTGCGTGACGGTACATGCTGGCAAGTCGATCTCGGTCGTGTTGATGGACTTCCTTGAGTGCACGTTCGGCGAGATGCCGCGCGGCCTCGATGAATGTCGGATCGTTCATCAACACGAGCGATTGCAGCGGCGTGTTGGTGCGCCGCACGCGAACGTTGCAAACCTCTCGACCACCGGCGTCAAAAATGGTTTGACGCGGCGGGTTCACGGCACGCTTCCAATACGTGTACATGCTCTTGCGATACAGGTCGTCGCCGGAATCCAAGGTGTATTCGGTTCCCAAGTTCGCAGCCACGACCGACCACAATCCGTCAGGCTGGTACGGTTTTACTGATCGGCCGCCAACTTTCGTCGCCAGTAGTCCGCTGCTCTGGAGTGCGATGTCGCGAATCACAAATCCATCGGCACGATAGCGAGGGCCGCGGGCCAGCAAACGATTCTCGGGGTCGAGAGTATTGAGTTCATCATTCGCTTTCGAAGATTGGCGATAGGCCTTGCTCGTGACAATCAATCGATGCATCGCCCGCACGTCCCAGCCCGATCGCACAAACGCACTTGCCAACCAGTCGAGCAACTCGGGGTGGACGGGCACTTCGCCCTGAAGTCCAAAGTCCTCGGTCGTTTTGACGAGCCCTACTCCGAAGTGATCCTGCCACATGCGATTGACGGTAACGCGCGCGGTGAGCGGATTGTCGGCCGCGACCAACCATCGTGCCAGCTCGAGGCGATCTTGAGGTTGACGATTGCTCTCGCCCGATAACAGTGCCGCGGGGACGCCGCGTGGTAGCGGTGCTGATGTGTCGGGAGCGTCGTAGGCACCTCGCTGCAGCAAGTACGCCGCCGCGGGCTCGCCCTCTTGCTCCTGCATCACCATCACCGTCACTTGCTGCAGGCCTCGCTTGACGAGTTCACTCTCGACCGATTTTTTGGCAGCCATCGCCGCGAGTAACGACGCGTCGATTGTTTCGTAGTGCGATCGAATCTGGTTGCGATCATTGTCCGATCGCGATTCCGCCGGCTTGCGAATCGCGGCGAGAACCTGATCGCCCAGCCCGAACGTCGTCGGCAGGGAACCGTCCACCGCTTGAGTCAATTTCAACCGCAGCTTGCCGATCGAATGGCTGGGAAAGTCACCGCCGAAAAATAGTTTCACGTCAAGCTTGTCGGACTTCGTCACGACGAGCGGCTCAGCAAACTTGACCACCGCTTGTACCGGTTCCGCTTTCACGCCCGAACCGAACACGGCCCAGCCCGACTTGAGGTCACCGTCGATCGCGTTCTTGACGGGGTAGTTGTCCTGCTCGAAACTAGCGGCGATCGAAGCAATTTTGACCGCCGCGCCGTTGAGGGTCAACGAGAAATCCGTGAGCACAAAATTTCCGTTGGAGCTCGGAGCGAGCTGGCGAGGCATCGCGAATCGCCCATCGGGCAGCGCCTCGATCATCAGTGCGGTGAGCGTTTGGCCAGCCGCGTTGATCCCCACGCGGTAAGTGACGTCGCGTGAACCGCTACCGGTGTACAGCAACGTTAAGTCGTCGATTTGGTCGAATCGCCCGGCGCCGTCGAGTTCATGCGAGCGGATGTCGGCAATCGTCCAGTCGTCGAGCTCGTCGGTTAGTCCCGCGGCGAGCGAATGGGCCCACTCATTCAGCCGTTCATCGAGTGATTGACGCGCCTCGGCAATCGATTCCTCCGTCGCGCGAAGTGAAGCGGCCAACTCGGCGGGCATCTTGACGAGCGGTGAGTAGGTTTTCATCGTCGGATTCGCACTGACGCCGCCGCCGACACCACGCTCGCCAATGTTATTGAAGTACGCGTAGAGTTGATAGAACTCGCGCTGGCTGAGCGGGTCGTACTTGTGGTCATGGCAGCGCGCACAACCCGCGGTTAATCCCAGCCAAACAGCCGCGGTCGTCTCGACCCGATCAATGACATTTTCGACAAAGAACTCGTCGGCGAGTGCGCCGGCTTCGCCATTTTGACGGTGGTTGCGATTGAACGCGGACGCGAGTCGTTGCGACTCGGTCGCACCGGGCAGCATGTCGCCCGCGATTTGCTCGATCGTGAATTGGTCGAACGGCATGTTGTCATGGAACGCTTGCGTGACCCAGTCGCGATAAGGCCAATTGGTGCGTTCATTATCGTTCTGGTAGCCATCGGTATCCGCATAGCGTGACGCGTCGAGCCAACGCAAACTTTGCCGCTCGGCATAGGCCATCGAACGAAGCAATTCATCGACCGCCGCTTCATAAGCCGCGTCCGTGGGGCTCGCGAGATAGCGCTGTTGAAGATCCGGCGGCGGTAACAATCCCGTCAACGTGAGCGACGCCCGTCTCAGCATCGTTGCCGGATCCGCAGGCGGCGACATCGCCAGCCCCTCTCGCTGCAATCGTCGGGCGACGAAGGCATCGATCGGATGATGCGAGTCGTACATCACGCCCGTCGGTGGTTGGGGGCGCTGGGGTGGGACGAACGCCCAGTGCTCGGCATAAGGCGCACCTTGGGTGATCCAAGCATCGAGAATGCGTTTGTCCTCGGCGCTCAACGCGCGTTTACTGTCCGGCGGCGGCATCACCATGTCGGGATCGCTGGAGTGAATTCGCAGGTGCAGCTCACTCGCGGCGAGATCACCCGGCACGATCGCCGAGTAGCCGCCGAGATCCGCAAACAAGTTTTCTTTCGTATCCGCCCGAAACGCGGAGTCTTGGTTGTCCGCATCCGGCCCATGACAATGGAAACAACGATCCGACAAGATCGGCTGAACTTGAGTGCTGAAGTCGATCGTCTCCGTTTCCTCGACCGGTTCGGCCGCCGCGACCGTGGTAGTGACGGAGGACACGGCGGCAACGACGACCCAAGTAACAGCCAGCGAGCGAAGCATCGACGGAACTCAAAACAGAGGCGGAGAGGATAGCACGGTGCCGATTTTACTCGACGCGAACTAAGGTGGGCAGCGAAAAAGCGACGCGATCAAGCGAACTTCTGTCTGCGAAACGATCTATCCGCGCAACAATTGAACCATCCGGGGAACAATAAAAATTCCTCCCGGGGGCGACCGGGAGGAATTCGAGTTGGACGAGTCCAGCGGACTTGGATCGAGTCGCCTTACTGAGCCGGAATCACTTCCGAGTTAGCGATGGTTCCCATCGCACCCCAGACGCCGTAGGGGCTCGCCGCACCGGACGGCAAGAACGGTGTGCCGTTCATCGATACTGGCAACGAGTTGGCATTGCCCGTTTCAATCGACTCGGTAATGAACCTGACGGCGCCATCGCCCATCAAAGCATGTGCCCCGCCGCTGTGATAGCTGGTTACGGTCATCATGCCGTCAAACGAATCGTTCCTGCGCAGGCACGAAGTTGTGTTGGGGGCACCGGCCGTACCGACGCCCGATTCGTGAAAGTGACCGTCGGCCCAACGTTGACCGCGCGGCCAAAGCGTTGCCGTTGCACTGTAGAATCGCGGGCGAGCTGGATCGATGTGGACCCCCGCCTTGCACGTCCCCGGCGTCGTAGCTCGGTGTGCCCAAGCCCCTTCAGGCAAACGTGCCACTCCGCTCAATACGCTGCGCTGGCCGTTGTAAGTACACAGTTCACCCATCGCCACGGTGTTGCTCAAGCCGTCGAGCACATCGCGAAAAGCATTCCGGCGGTAAGTCGCAAACATACCGCGTTGACCGCCGCGGTCGCCCCAACTTCCGTCCTTCGGACGTCCGGTGCTGCGGATGCCATCGCCATAGTTATTACCATAGTTCATGTATCCGGATCCCGTGATCGCAATTTCTGGATCGCTCGGGCAACGAAACGTCGGTACGTTCGCACGCCACGGTGGGTAATTGGGATTGTCGGTTCCCGTGTTGTTACCAAATGCGTCGAAACGAAGGGCACCAACCACCATCGGATTGGCGATCTGTTCCCACAATGCTTGCTGCTCGATGAACGGCAGCGTCCCAATCAATACTTGGTTACCGCGGCGATTGTTGGCAATCGTGCCGTCCCAGCCCGCGGGCATCGTGTCGAACGCTGAGTGATAGTTGTGCAGACCCAAACCCAATTGCTTGAAGTTGTTACTGCAACTCATTCGCCGGGCTGCCTCACGAGCAGCTTGGACCGCTGGCAACAGCAATCCCACCAACACGCCGATGATGGCAATCACCACCAATAACTCGACGAGCGTGAAACCATGATCACGCTCCTTCTTCGAATGCCAAAACATAAAGACAACCTCGATATGCAGAGATAGAGAAACCGAAACAACAATGTTGAAATGAAAGAATTCCGTGCGCGTCATTCGACTCGCAAAATCGCCCGATAGTACGGGTCAATCGTACCCGAGCCATCCGACGCTAAATTACTTTGCCGGATTTTGCTCGGCGGCATTTGGATCCATGTTGGCATCATCGGAGTAAAACGAAGGATCGAGTGTCGTGTCCTTGGGTTTCTCGGCTTCGGGGTTGATCGTGGCGGTCGTGTCGGACGATCCACAACCCGTCGACAATGAAACGAAACTGAGCAACAAGCACGCCAACAAACAGGTCGAACGCATGAGAAAGAACCCGAGTAAAGTATTGGAAAGAGTGAGCGGGGCAGTCCCCGAATGCCACTGAAGCCCACGCAAAGTATGGGATGAACCCTTTAAAGTCAATTAAATTTCCGGGATTGGACCGAAGGGAGTACTGGCCTAAACCCCGGCAAGTTCTTATCCGATGACACTTCAATTCCTCGCTCAAGCGACCATGCGCATGCCGCTCACTCCATCCGCCATCCCAGGGGCACGCTGATCGGTTGAGATTCGTTACGGAAAGGTTTTTGGCGGTTCGGCTATCTCGCATCGGCTATAACGGCTGGGTGGAGCTGAATTCGGCTCTCTCATTTGTCGTCCATCGCCCGCCAGTCATTGTCATGATGCTTCGATTGTTTCCGATGCCAAACGAGTCGCGTTTCCTCGTCGTGTGGCGCTCGCCCCGACCGACCTTGCTGTTCTTGTTGTTGAGTTTGACGGGCTGTCACTCATCCAGCGAGACAACCGAATTATCGGCGCAACCGGACGTGTCGGATTCGGTCGTGATCAGCCCTGCGGATCCAGGGCGGTTGCAGCGTGAGCTGGCGTCGGCGACGGCACTGGTCAACGCGGGGGCCGTGGCGGCAGCCGGAACGATCCTTCGCCCGCTGCTCATCGAGCATCCCGACAATGCCACCGTCCTGTTCTTGCTCGCTCGCTGCCAAGCCATCCAGGGAAACCTTGACGAGGCCGTTGGGATCTTAGAACTCATCCCGTCCACGCATCCCGATGCTGGCTTGCCGGCACTGGGGATGTCGGCGGATTGGCTCATTCAATTGCGGCGATTCGACGACGCCGAAGTGAAGCTGCGCACGATCCTCGGTCTTCAAGATCGCTCCATTGTGGCTCATCGCCGCTTAGCCCAGCTGCTCAATGGCCAAGGTCGGCGTGCCCAGGCGATGCCGCACATGCGAGCCTTGGCAAGATTCCGAGTCGCCACCGCCAGCGAACTGTATGGAATGAACTTGCTTAGAGATCCGTTCGTTCACACCGACGAAACGGGGACGGTCGAATTGCCGCTCAGTGAGCTTTGTGAGGCCAAATTGCAGTGGTTCGAGGGCCGTTTAGCCGAAGCGAAATTGATGGCTATGAAGCTGCTCGAGAAGTCGGCGACATCGCCTGCGGAAGTCGCCTTCGCCGGTCGCGTGTTCTCGATGCTGCAGGACGACGAGCTGCTGGCGAGCTGGATTCGAAAATTGCCGCCCGGTATCGAGCGAGAACCCGAGTACTGGTTCGCCCTGGGCGAATGGCACCAACGATTGGCTGAGCATCGCGTCGCCGTTCGCTGCTTTGCCGAAGCCGTTGAGCTCGATGATACGGACCGCTTCTCATACTTGGGCCTCGCCCGTTCGCTTGCCGCGATCGGACAATCCGAGCTTTCTGACTCGGCAAACCAGCGTTACGAGTTACTCGCCGAAGCGAACTACATCGTTGTCGGCGTCGAGCGGACACCCGAGCAATTGAAACGCTTGACATCCATTCTGCACGAGCTGCACCGACCGGATGAAGCGTACGGCTGGTCCCTTCTGCTCTCGGATTCGATCGAAAAGCCGCGGCAAGAACCCAACGAGCTCAATCCAAGCTTGAGCAAAGGGCCTTGGTTGACATGCGGTGTCGTGACGAGCGATTGGCCGTTGCCGGAGATCGCCGCGCTGGTGAGCCGCAAGGATTCGCCACGTCCCGTCGCCACCGCGAGCGAAGCGACAATTTCGCTGAGCGATATCGCCGGCGACGTCCAGCTCGACTTTCAGTATCGACCCGGCGTGAGTGACGATGTCGAACAACTTCGCATGTTCCAGATCACGGGCGCTGGCGTGGCGGTGTTGGACTACGACCGCGACGGATGGCCCGATCTGTACTTCGGCCAAGGCGGCAGCGAGATCTTTAGCGGTGACGAGGGTGAACCCAATCAGTTGTTTCGTAACTTGCGAGCCGAACGCTTTCAAAACACGACGTTACCCAGTTACAGCGGTGATCGCGGTTACGCCCAAGGCATCGCCGCAGCGGACGTTGACCAAGATGGATTCAGCGATCTGGTGGTCGCGAACATCGGCCCCAATGTGGTGCTACGCAACAACGGTGACGGCACCTTCACGCGACGATTGCTCGGCGAGTCCGAGCCCGAGGCGTGGTCATCCTCGATCGCTTGCGGTGATCTCGACGGTGACCATGTGCCGGAAATCGTCATCGTGAACTACATCAACGATCCACGGGTCCAAGAAATGCCATGTTCGGGCCGCGACGGGGCGAGTTGTAGTCCCCAGCGATTTATCGCAGCCACGAATGAGATCCTGCAGCTCGGCGAAGAGGGTGCGTGGCATCCCTGGCCGCCCTCGTCAAACCCATGGCGACCTACTTACGGACTCGGCGTCTTGATGACGAATGTCGATGGTCAACACGGTAACGATCTTTACCTCGCGAATGATACCGAACCGAATTCACTGCTGCTCAGTGAGCCTCGTGGAGAAGCTCCGTACTCGTTCGGTTTGACGGAGTCCGCACAAATCCGTGGTTGCGCGGTGGGGCTTCGCGGCAATTCCGAAGGCAGCATGGGAATCGCGGCCGGAGACTATAACCGCGATGGAAAACTTGATCTGCATGTCACCAACTTTGCCAATGAACCGTCGGCGCTTTACGTCCAGCACGAGCACGGGATTTTTGTGAATCAATACCTTGGTCAACGCCTCGGCGAGTCAACCACCGCGATGGTCGGATGGGGAACGCAATCGAACGACTTTGACAATGATGGCTGGATGGATCTCGCGGTGATGAATGGCCACCTTTATCCGTCGCTGGGTGACGGGTCGACCTATCGCATGCGGCCACAAATGTTTCGCGGTGACGCTCATGGATTCACCCTCCTCTCGCCCGCTTCGCAGACCTACTGGGATACACCGCGACTCGGGCGTGCCTTGGCAAGCCTCGATTGGAATCGAGATGGCAAACGCGATCTTGTCAGTGTTCACCTGGATGCCCCCGTGGCTCTGCTGCAAAACGACTCTCGCGCGGAAAATTGGATCCAGCTTGAGCTGAGCGGAACCACGAGTGAACGTGACGCCATTGGCGCTCGCGTGAGTGTCGAGACTGTGCAGCAAACATGGACCCAGTGGGTCACGTCCGGCGACGGGTACCAATGCGGCAATGAGCACGTCGTGAGCATCGGTGTCGGCGGCGAAACCGGCATCGTCAAGCTGGTGGTGCAGTGGCCCTCGGGTTCGACGAGCTCGTTTGAGAACGTGGGCACGAACCGCTGTTACTTGTGCATCGAAAACGAAGTGAAGCTGGTCGACCGGGCAGCGACCGACTAACACCGCAATGTTGACGCGCCAAGGACACGTTCTATATCGATTATGCGGACTGGGGGGCTTGTCGGGTCATTGGTAGACACTTTTGGTCTCGAAACGTTCGGTCCGCGACGTGGGTGCAAGTTTGGGTAGGGAAGTGACCTAACGTTGGGCAGTTAACAAAGCTTCCAGGGAAGTTTTGGGCATCTGCCACCACCGTCCGACCTTTGCTTCCAACCAGCACGAGACCGAGATTCTCTCATGGGTTTTCTCAAAAGAATCCTTCGTGGAAACGTCACCGAACAGACCACTCGCCAGCTCGCCGCTGGAAGTTTTGAATCGCTCAGCGATGAAGAACTGCAAGCGCACATGGGCATCAAAACCTATGGTGCATTCGAGCTCACCGATGCCGTGCGCCCGTCGTACGATCTTCAAATCGTGCCTCGCCAGGGGTTTCGTCACGATGAATATCGCGATGAGACCTCGGGTGAATGTATCCCCGTAATCATGGCGTCGGCGACCAAACGTCAACTGTTCGAAATCTTCCTCGAGTTGCTCGAACCGCTCGGCGATGTTGTCGATCTCGTACTCGAAACCAGTCACCAAGCTGGGCCGAAGCACGAAGACTTGTATCGCGAACACATCGACATGCCGGTCCTCAAAAGCTTGCTCTTGGACTACGAAGATTTGATCCTCAACGACGGTTGCACCGGCGTCGCGGTCATCAATCCTCGTAAACGACAAGAGGTCCAACTCGACGAACACAAGATGCTCGTCATGTACGGACAACCGCTCAAGTCATTCGAGCAAATCTTGATCGCGAACGATGTGTATCCCGATCCCTCGATCCGCTTCATCACCGAAGCGGAGCATGTGCACAGCAGCAGCGAAAAATTCTTCGACCAGTTCAACATCATTCGCACTCGCTTCGGACTCGATGACGAAAGTGGCGACGTCGAAGCCTGGTAGGCAACATCGTTCTTCTCGGATTCGCTTTTCCTCATTCGAAGCCGGTTTCGAATCGTCCACCCGCATCCGCTGCACCCCAGCTCATTCCCGGTGTGTTGCGGACGATAACAATCTCGCCGCTGGCGTCGACGCCGATGATGCCGCCAGCCTCACTCGGCAAGCGGTTGTCAAACATCTCCTTTGCCGCGTCCCCCAGCGTACGATTGGCATAGCGCACTTGGGCGATCAAGTCGTAAGCGACACAGCGACGAATGAACTCTTCGCCGATCCCGGTCGCGGATACTGCGCCGTAGCGGTTGTCGGCGAACGTCCCAGCACCGATCAGCGGTGAGTCGCCGACGCGGCCCGCCAGCTTTCCCGTCGTGCCGCTGGTACTCGTTGCTGCAGCCAAGTTGCCGGATGAGTCTCGAGCGACGCAACCGACGGTGCCAAATTTTAATTCAGTCGCACTCGGTTGCTCGGATGGCTTGGCGAGTGAAAGGAAGTCCGCTGCGGTAGCCATCGGGAATGCTTGCTGGCGAGCGAATGCATCGGCGCCACTGCCGACGATCAATACATGCGGCGTCGAGTGCATCACTCGGCGGGCGACATGAATCGGGTTGGTCACGACCGTGATCGCGGCGACTCCTCCGCAACCCGCTGTCGCTCCGTCCATGATCGAGGCATCGAGTTCAACATGACCCGCGGTCGTCAGTGTGGCTCCGCGTCCGGCGTGGAAATTTCCATCACTTTCTAACGCCGCCACTGCCGATTCAACCGCGTCCAAGGCCGTGCCGCCACCGCTCAACACTCGGCGACCGATGTCAAGCGCGACCTCCATCGCCAGTTTACGAGACTCGCGTTTTTCCGCCGACCACGTCGCTGGGCTGCTGCCGGCGCCACCGTGGACGGCGAGAGACCAGTCGGCCGATACAATGCGTTTGGTGTTCATCAAAACAATGATTCAGCCGTCAGCTTTCGTTGTCGAGGGGGCCATCCGCTCCAGGTCAGCGAACTCGGTCGCTGGAAGTGGATTGACGGCTGGCGTGACGTTATGCTTGGGGATCACAGAATTCATCTTCCTTGGTTCGCGGGTGAAAACTCGCGTTGGTCGAACCATCACGTTTTAAGAGAATAGTCATGTCGAAAACGAAGACTCGAGTCCCACGACGCCGGTTTCTGAAAACTGCAGTCGCCACGGCGAGTGCTGCGGTGTTGGCGCCGACCTTTATCCCGAGCTCGGCGCTGGGACGCGATGGAGCGGTCGCGCCGAGCGAGCGGATTGTGGTCGGCGGCATTGGGATCGGTCGCCGGGGGACGTACGACCTGGGTTGCTTTCTCGAGCAGAAAGACGTCCAGTTCGCGGCCGTCTGTGACGTGAAAGAGAAACAACGTGTCGCCGTTAAGAAAATGGCGGATGAGACGTACGGCAATCAAGGCTGTGCGATGTACAGCGATTTTCGGGAACTGCTCGACCGCCGTGATATCGACGCGGTGTTGATCGCCACCGGCCCGAACTGGCACGCCACCGCCGCGATGACGGCCGCACGTGCCGGCAAGGACATGTATTGCGAGAAACCCGTGACCAAGAACATCGCCCAGAGTTTGATTCTGGCGGAAACGATGCGTCGTACTGGTCGGGTGTTCCAAGCGGGCACCCAGCGTCGCAACTTGCCGCACTTCGCCTACGCGTGTGAACTCGCGCGGACCGGCAAGCTCGGAACCCTTAAAAAGGTTTACGCACACCCCGCCGGCATGCAGGCAATGATGAGTGGTTGGCTCGTGCCCGAGACCCAGCCGGACCAGGACGTCGTGGATTGGGATATGTACCTCGGGCCAGCCGCTTGGCGACCGTACAACGAGAAGTTGCTCGATGGTTTCAACTTTGAAAAGGGTGGCGGCTTCGTCGGTGCGTTCAACGGCGGTGGCGTGCTCGAATGGGGATCGCACTGTGTCGATTTGTGCCAATGGGCCGTCGGTGATTGTCCGCCACCGGTTGAATACAACGCACCCAAAGATGGCCAGCTCGTCGCTCGCTACGAGAACGGCACCGAATTGATTTTCCGCGAGACGGGGTGGATTCCGCTCGGGTCGTGCCCGGTACGTTTCGAAGGCGAAACCGGCTGGGTCGAAGCGGGCGACAGCGGCAAATTGGTGCTGAGCTCGCCCGAGCTACTCGCCGGCCGCAAGGTCGCGGAAATCGGTGGCTATCCGGCGACCTATCACGTTCGCGACTTCCTCGACTGCGTGAAAACTCGCAGCCAACCGAAAGGCAATGCCGACGCGGCTTGCAATGCCCACATCGCCTGTCACGCGGCTAACATCGCACTGCATTTGGGACGTCAAGTGAAGTACGACAACTCCACACACCAATTCATCGACGACGAACAAGCGAATCGCATGCGATCCGAGGCACTCCGAGAACCGTGGAGAGTTTAAAGACGACTCGTTTTATTCTTTCCTCCGATTGCCATCCCATTGTTCTACGTCATCTGGATTCCACACATGCTTAACCATCGAACCTTAAACTGCTTGCTCGCTTTACTCGTGATTGCAACGCTCGTTGCTACTAACCCGGCGGTTGCTGACGATCCCAAATCCTCCGCAGCACAAGAGCAAGCGCTGCTCGAAGTCCTTCGCTCCGACGCGCCGGCGGCGGAGAAGGCAATGACTTGCAAGAAACTTGCCATCGACGGATCGAGCGCGTCGGTTGATGAGCTCGCGAAGCTGCTATCCGATCCCCAGTTGGCCTCCTGGGCGCGGATCGCCTTGGAAGTCATTCCCGGCGACGCGGCTGACCAAGCGTTGCTCACAGCGACTGACGAACTCGAAGCCAGGCTGCTCGTCGGCACGATTAATTCGATCGGTGTCCGACGTGTCGGTAGCGCCGTCGCCAAGTTGACCGCGAGACTCCAGGATGCTGACGCGGAAGTTGCCTCCGCTGCGGCAGTCGCGTTGGGGTTGATCGGCGGCGCGGACGCTGGCAAGTCGCTTCGACAAGCCCTCGCATCCGCTCCAGCGGACGTTCGCAACGCGGTTGCCGAGGGCTGTGTGTTGTGTGCCGAGCGATTCCTTGCGGACGGCAACGCCGCGGATGCGATCGTGATGTACGACGAAGTCCGCCAGGCGGATGTTCCCGGCCAACGAATTTTGGAAGCGACTCGCGGTGCAATCCTGGCTCGCAACCAAGACGGCATTCCCCTCTTGATCGAACAATTTCAATCGCCTGACAAAGCGATGTTCCAACTCGCCCTGGGCACGGCTCGCGAGTTCCCGGGCGACCAAATCGATCAGGCACTTGCGGCTGAGATGGCCAAGGCGACTCCCGAACACGCCGCACTGATCATCCGAGCGATGGCCGATCGGCCGCAAACCGTTGTCTTGCCGGCGATCATGACCGCCGTCGTGCAAGGAGACAAGCAAGTGCAACTCGCGGCGATCGACGCGCTCAAGCGAGTGGGCAACGAATCCTGTCTTGCCGCACTCTTGAAGATGGCAGCTTCAGCCGACGCGGAGCTCGCGCAAGCCGCGAAGGAAACTCTTGCGATCCTGCCGGGTGACAAGGTCGACTCGCAAATCGTTTCGCTGTTTCCGGGTGCTGAGCGAGCCAGCTATCCGATGTTGATCGAATTGGTGGGCCAGCGACGCATCGACGCGGTGCCAGAGCTGCTCAACGCGGTGGGTGATGCGGATCAATCCGTGCGTCATGCCGCGTTGATCTCGCTCGGTGAGACCGTTTCGCTCAAAAGACTCTCCGTTCTCATCTCACAGGTCACTTCCCCGAAAAATGCTGAAGATGCCGCAGTCGCCCAGCAGGCATTGAAAGCCGCGAGTATCCGCATGCCCGATCGCGAGGCGTGTGCGGCCGAGCTGGCGATGGCTGTGAAGCAGTCGCCCGCAGCGACCAAAAGTAATCTGCTCGAGATTCTCAGTGAAGTCGGTGGGGCGACCGCACTAGAGACGCTGGCGGCTGCCGCCAAAAGCAATGATTCACAATTGCAGGACACCGCCAGCCGCCTACTCGGAAAGTGGAATGGCGTCGACGCCGCACCCGTGCTGTTGGATCTGGCAACATCTGCGCCGGACGAGAAATATCAAATCCGTGCTCTGCGTGGTTACATCGGTCTCGCGAGAAAGTTCGCGATGCCCGAACCAGAACGCGTGGAAATGTGCCGCAGCGCCATGGGCGTTTCCAAGAAGCCAGCGGAGCAGCAATTGGTATTGGACGTGCTGCAATTGCATCCGAGTCCACCGGCCCTCCGCTTGGCCATCGACACGATGCGGAATCCGGCGCTCAAGGGGCAAGCCACCCAGGCCGCACTCGTGATTGCGCAGAAGCTCGGCAGCAAGGGCGTCGATGTCGCCGACCAGCTCACGAAGGCTGGTTTTGCCAAGGTCAAACTCGAGATCATCAAGGCGTCCTACGGTTCCGGTTCATTGCAAAAAGACGTCACCGACGTGCTGCAACAACAAGCCACCGACTTGCCGCTGCTCAGCCTGGCCTCCACCAGCTACAACACCAGCTTCGGTGGCGACCCTGCCCCGGGGACCGTGAAGCAATTGAAGGTCGAGTATCGAATCAACGGTACGGCGGCGGAAGCGACGTTTGCCGAAAACGCCCTCATTATCTTCCCCGCAGCGAAACCGTAGCGGCTCGAATCATGGGTCCATCCAGGTTTACCGTGGGTTCGGAAATGTCCACCAAAGCGTGCCAAAGATGTGCTGAGTCGGCGTCAAGCAAGCCTTGTCGCTGACTCGATTTTCGTATCTCTCGGAAATCCGCAGTCTGGGCTTACCGAAAGCAACCCCGGATGGACCACTCTTTTTCCGTCCTGTGTTCGTTACCGCAAAATTCTCGACGTCTTCCAGGAAGAGGTCGAGAACGCGGCAAGAGCGTCTGGGACGATTGATCGAGGGCTAGCGAGTGAAGGCGAGGCCGCCGGTGGTGACGCCGTCCAATTTGAAGGTGAAGCCGTTGTTGTTGGCGATCCAGGTGCCTCGCATTTGCTGCTGGTCGTTCGAGCGAACGAGCGTGAGTTGTTCGCCATCGAGCTGGTAAGTACCCGCAAAGTTGCTCGTCGCTCCGGACTTGGTCGCGGTCCATGAAAATTGACCGTTATCACTGAGCATCAATTCGACCGACTGGTTGCCGGGAAGCGATACCTTCCAAGTCCCAGTGTTAACGGTCGAAGCGACGGTGCCAGCCGACGAAAACTCGGGGATCATAGAAACGGCTGATGCGGCATCCACTTCGGCGATGGGTTCCGCGGTCAGCGAAGCCAACATTTGCAGTGCAGAGGGTGCTGGCTGAGTCGCCGTTGGCGCTGACGGTGACGAAGTATTAACAGGTGCTACCACGCACGGCGCAACGGTGCTGACCGGCATAGACGCGTTACGCTGCGTGACAACCGGTTGCGATGGCGCGATCGCGGCGGCGGTGGGTGGTGCATTATACAAAAGGTACGCAGTCACCCCTTGCGAGGCTCCTACTTTTTGTAAGCATGCGGTTTCAGGATCTATTTCACTCCCCTC
>JBBSJZ010000040.1:0-19174 GCA_038256795.1 Pirellulales bacterium
ACAGTCGAGCGTAGACTTGACTTATCATTCCTCCAATGCTGTGACCGACCAGGCACACCTTGCTGTCCTGGCAGGTGCGTTCGATGACGGCGTTCAAGTCATTCGCCATCTTTTCTAAGCTTTGATTGCGATTGGTGGCTACCGTTGAATTACCAAGTCCCGGCAAGTCCCAAACGACGACACGAAACTCTCGGGCAAGCTCCGTCTTGGCGTAATGCCAACCCGTGTTGTCCATTGACCAACCATGGGAGAAAACCAGCGTATGCGAATTGGCATCACCGAAAACCTCGACGTGAATCGTAGAGCCGTCCGGCCGCTCGATGACGATCGGGTCAGTATGACACGGAACAAGCGGTTCTGCTTTCGGATTGGAGAACAGCAATCGAGTTGGAAATGCACCACCGAGACTGATGGCGGTTAACGCAAGACCGGCCGCTAAGAACGCCCAAGGTGGTACATCTGCGTTGTTCAATGTATCGTTTATTGACGGTTTCCCGGGGGCGATTGTGCCACTTGAGTCGTCGACGAGCCGATCCGAGTTGGCTGGCGAGGACTGGTCAAATTCCGCCGAACGATCACGCGTCACCCTTGTTTCAGTGAACGAACGGTCGTACCAGGTCCAAAAGCAGAAGATTGCCGTGGCCAGAATCCCAAACGACAACGCTGCCGTCAGAAGCACGCGTAGCGGATACAGTGGTGACAAGATTACGCCTTTTAGCAGATAGCAAACATCATCAGCAGAACAATCGAACCGTTTGCACTTGTCGTGCCAAAAGCGGGTCAAGCGTGTGAATCCGCTGACGTAACATTTCAGCAGCAAACTTGACGTTATGTGGGATCGCCCGTTTCGAGGCGCCCTCTGCAGAACGTGAGTTGATTGAGGTTGCGATGGGCTGGCGAGCTTGAAGAAGATTAACCCTGCTCCAAGACAGCTCGGACCTGCTTGTTGCTTCCGCAACAAACGCACACTCTCCGATCCGTCGTCGGCTCAACTAGCTTTCCGCAGTTGGAGCAGCACCATTGCCCACTGGACCCGCTCATATCAGCGTGTTCATGCGCCCCGGTTTCGTGGGGGAGAATGAAAAAACCAGGACACTCTGTATCGGATTCGATCACACTGACCTTGCCCGACCGTTCCAGATAAGCGGCTCGAATTTGTCCCACGTGGACGATGCCTTGACTGCGCAGCGAGTCGAAAAGTTCGCTCTGTGACAATCGTTCGCTTTCAAGTGTGCAAATATTGATCTTACCGTCCTCGATCAAACGGACCGCCTCACCCTCAACCCAAGACTCGATCGTTTCGTTCTTTTCTCGTAGCTGATCGTTCCAACTATCTGCATAAGGGTACCGCTGAACCTAGCCTGGAACTGGCTAGAACGGTGTCAACCCGCCGGTGCAGCCGTAGACCTCGGCGGTGACGTAGCTGGCTTCGGGACTTGCCAGCCACACATACATCGGAGCCAATTCGGCGGGTTGTGCGGGGCGCTTGAACAACGTTTCCATTCCGAAGTTTTCGTACTTTTCCTTGGGCATGGAACTTGGGATGAACGGTGTCCAAACGGGTCCAGGTGCGACCGCGTTCACGCGTATACCGTGCTCGCTTGCCAATTTTGCGATCGCCTTCGTCATGCCAATCAAGGCGGACTTCGTCGTCGCATAAGGCAGCAACATGGCCGAGGGGTTGTAGCCCTGGATCGACACCGTGTTGATGATGCTGCCGCCCGGGGGCAACCGCTTCATCGCGGCACGACAGAGGAAAAATGGCGCGTACACATTCGTCTTGAAAATTCGATCAAAGACTTCGGTGGTGAAGTCCTCAATCGCCTCTTCGGTTTGTTGGTAAGCTGCATTGTTGACCAGAATTTCTAGTGATCCGAGGTCCCCGACTGACTGCTCGATAAGACGCTCGCAGAACGCTTCTTCGCGGAGGTCGCCGCGGATGACGACGGCTTTGACGCCAGCCTGCTCGACGAGTGACTTTGTGGTTTCAGCGTCTGCGTCCTCGGAGAGATAATTGATGACCACATTGGCTCCCTCACGAGCGTAGGCTATCGCGATTGCACGCCCAATACCGCTGTCAGCACCGGTGATGATCGCGTTCAAACCCGTTAATTTTCCCGTACCCAGGTACGACTCTTCGCCGTGGTCGGGTGTTGGATTCATGTCTGAAGTCGATCCCGGCATTGTCATCGGCTTCTGTTTCGAGAACGGAGGCTTGGCGAAGGCGGTTCGTGGATCAACAAGCTTCACTTTGGCTTGGTCGGCGTCTTTGATGGTGGCGGACATGTACTCATTCCTTGGTTAGAAAAATTTTCGGACACGACTCAATGATGGCTCGCTGGAATCGCGAGATATTCGGAGACATCGGATGGCACTTACGCAGCGGGTTGGGACGACATTGTGAGTGGAGTGACGCAGCAGCGGTCGCAGCGACAGTCCGGCGTCACTGTGTCCTCGCACTCGAAGTGTTTGCGTATGGTTTGCCAACGACATTGATTGGATTCGGCGAACTGGATCATTTGTTGCAAAGCGATGTGACGATCCTCGCAGCGAGTTCGCCCTTCGTCGGCAAGCCGATCCGTGATCGACTCGCTCAATTCGTCGGACAAACAAATCCATCGGCCACGCCCTGTCGGAGCAACGATTCCGCGCGACGCGAGTTGCTGAAAGCAATTCTTCAGCGTCTGCGTTCCGAGCGGGCTGATTCGTTTTAGCTCTGCGAGCGAAACGCCTTGTGTAACATCGCTGCAGACCTCGTGGGCCCGAGTGAGTGTGTGGTGAGCGGTGCGAAGTTGGGAAGAATCCAACGAGCCGCTAGCGAACAGCTTTTGGACGTTCACGTCCTCAGGATCGTAAAGCAGCGTGCAATTTGCCAGTTCGCCATCGCGTCCGGCACGACCGGCCTCTTGATAGTAGGCTTCTAAAGATCCAGGAATTTCGTAATGGATCACGCGACGGATGTCGGGCTTGTCGATGCCCAGGCCGAAAGCGTTGGTGGCGAACATCACCGCGGGCGAACCGCTCATGAAAGTGTCCTGCGACCGCATTCGCTCAGATTTCTTCATCTTGCCGTGATAACAAAGCGTCGGCATTGGCAAGTCTGCGAGGCCGTCTCGTAGTCGCTCCGCAGTTTTGGTTGTCGCGCAATAAACGATTGCGGGCCGATTGGATTGCAACTGACTGGGTTCCGTCAAAAGCTTTCGCAGCAGAGAATCCTTTTCGACATCGCCGCGACATTGGACGACGGCGAGACGCAGGTTGTCGCGCTGCACCCCCGTCGCGACCACGACGGGCTCATTCAACTTGAGACATCGCGTGATATCTTCCATTGTCTTGGGTGACGCCGTCGCAGTCAGCGCGAGAATCGGCGGATTTCCGAGTCGCGTGCGAGCATGATGGAGGCATAGATAGTCGGGGCGAAAATCGTGTCCCCACTGGCTGGCGCAATGGGCCTCGTCGACGACGAAAAGGTCGACACCGATTTCTGCCAGCAACTCACAGATGTCTGTCTGCTGCAGTCGCTCGGGCGTCGTGAAGACAAATTCCGCGTGACCTGTCTTGATGTCTTCGCGGAATTCATTGATTTGAGCCTTCGTTTTGGAGCTGTTCAAAATTGCCGCGTGGAAACCTACCTCACGAAGATGCTTGGCCTGATCTTCGGCAAGCGAAATAAGAGGACTGACAACAACCGTCACTCCTTCCAATTCCATGCCGGGCAATTGGTAACACAGACTCTTGCCTGAGCCCGTCGGCATGAGGACGAGCGTGTCACGCCCATCCATCGCGGCGGCACACGCTTCGGATTGGCCATCACGAAACGTTTTGTAGCCAAATCGATCCTTCAAACGTGATCTTAGGTTGGCGATATTTGTCATGGTGCGGCCTGGCTCGATACACTCGAAAATTGAGGTTTTGGGGCGTGATTCGGTTTGATTACGTCTTGGGACGGGTCACGAACATTTTCGTAAACTCTCGTGACGCTCTCGACATCGGTCGCTGGCGATTGATTCTCAGTTGCGCTTTGGCACCAGGACTGAATGACGATCGAGGCCGTAGCATCGCAAGCTTGCAGCCCATAGGAATATGGTCGAACTCCCGTTGCGTGCGGAAATGCGACGTCGTAGATCCGATCGTTGGGGCAACCGTCGCTTCCGATGACGCGGTAGTACCCGTCAATCGCGATTCCGCCCAAGTTGAGAAGACTCTCGCCGTCACGCTCAATGACGCGTTCATGCTCGGCAGCTTCCAAGCACTCAACGGATGAAGCGTCTCGGAATCTCGCCAAGGCTACGGACGCTGTTCCAGACTTTGTCATCGATGGAAACGGATAATCTTCAAGCTCAAGACTTCCCTGACCACTGCAATCTACGAACATCTGATACTCACGCGATATTGTTCCAGCATCACTTTCAATGGATACGGTCGTCCGGCCTTCTGATTTGTTTTTGATCGAAACTCTGCCAGCAAGTAAATCGAGCTTTTCTGCTTCATTGAGTGCCAGCAAGATTCTTGCGGATGAAAGCGGCATCGCCGCGATCACGTTCATTAAGAATGGTACGATCACGTGGCGGTAGCGAAGGTGGTCCTCAGCGGCCAGTTGATCGAAGTGAAAATTGAGAGTGAACATCAAGTCATCTAAGACTTCCTTCCAGTGGATTGGGATGCCCTTGCGTAGTGAGCGTTTTGCTTCCGGCATTTCAGCACGCATGAGCGAGAAGGGATCTTCAGAAGTGTGCTCGTCGCTCATCTTCGTGACGAAGTTTTCCAGGCTGAACTCGCTCGCAAGCAGCATTTTCGATAGGTCGCTGCGGCCGTCCTTCTCGAACGCAATTCTCAATGCCGGTCGCGCCACTCGATCGAAATAATCGTCAAGTGAAAGAAATCCGTTCTTGTCTCGCAGCGACAACATCGTGTCGCGATCGACATGCCGATAGATCTCACGAAACGGCTCTTCCTGCTCGTACTGCAAATGCGGCAGCCAGCCTTGAGAAGAATGCAAGACGATCCGGAAACGTTCAGTCCCAGGCCGTGGTTGGTATCGCAACTTGCCATCTGCGCCGCGAATAAAACTCCCATGTCGATGTGCCAACGATGACACAACATCAAACGCGGATAACGACGCCCCCAACGTTCCGATTGTAAAGTTGTGGAAATGACCTTCGGCAGGAATTAGCTTCTGCATGGGCCACGGCGATGCAAAGTAGCCCGCACTTGGCTCATCCGGCTCCTCGAATGAGTGTCCAGTGGCGATAACAACCCGATCGACGTCGACGCTCTGACTGGCGCCAAAATGCACGACCACACCGTCACTTGATTGCCGATCGACCACATCGGTGACTGGGCAGCCGGGGTGCTCGTGAACATTCACTCCGCTCAATCGACATGCGGCTATGATCGAATCGATTTGGTGATGAAAGTAATCTCCAAGCGTCGTCCGGCAATACGTCTCGTCCTCGTCAATGTCGATGCGGTCGATGCCTTGGCGAAGTAGCTCAACGTCACTCAACGAGTGCAGCCACTCAACGAGCGAGCAGTCCAGTTGGGGGATTTCTGCCGATGAAATGTTACACATGTTGAACTTATCGGTCGTGGTGCGATCGTACGGCATCCCGACGCCGAGGGTTTCTCGTTTGTCAAATAGGAACACGTCGGTAAGCTGAGGCCGAAATTGGTCCACGTTATCGAGCAAATGCTTGAGCACGTAGATCGCGGAGGGGCCAGTGCCAATGATCGCGACGCGACTGAACTTGCTCATGGAGACATGATTTGCGGGGTATGGAGTTTGCTAGGATGGAGTGGTGTGTCGGTGATGCGACGTCACTCCAACAATTCGGCAATAGGACAACCAGCCAATGGCAAATGACGGGCCAATGCGACAGTTTCCGCGAGATCCACTCCTGGTCGAGATTGTGGTCTCACCCGGCCATAGCTATTGGGTGAAAAATGGCGAACCGTCGATGACGCACGAAGCCAATCTCGTCAGCGAAGCCGAGCTGGTTACGGGACGCGGCATACGCGGTGACCGTTACTTCGACAAGCGAAAGAATCACAAGGGCCAAGTCACGCTGATGACAAGTGAAGCGATTGACGAGGTGAGACGGCAGTTCGATTTGCCCGATCTAGGCGCCGGAGTGTTTCGTCGGAATTTGATCGTTAGCCGAATCAGCCTCGCCGAGCTAGTCGGGCACGAGTTTCAGCTCCAAGGCGTGACGCTTGAGGGGACTCAGGAGTGCACTCCCTGCCGGTGGATGGATCGTGTGGTCGCCGAAGGTGCAAGGGCCTTCATGCAACACAACTTTCGCGGTGGCTTACGGGCGAAGGTCATTCACGGCGGCGTCGTCAAAGTTCATCGATTCATTGACGAATAATAATTTGGCAAGCTAATCGAAATGGTCGATCATTATCAGGCTCATCCGACTAGAGTTTTTAGGCTCCATGATGCTTCGTGCGACCCCAGGCAAATCTCAACGAATCGTCAACAATTCGACCGCGACCAACACGCCGCAAATCACGGCAACGGTCGCTAGTACGACCGCCGTCCGGTTCAACGGAAGCACATCGTGCAGCGTGATCTTTCCTCGATCGCCGATGGGGTCGATGCGGCGAGCGATCCAGCCGGACGCCTCGGCAAATAGATATGATCCCGCGAGCATCCCAACCATCATTGCAATCGCGTCGTAGTTTCCTTGACCTAACGCGGCCGCACCCGTTCCCGGACAATACGCAGCCAGTGCAAAGCCGATTCCAAACAAGAGTCCACCGATGGCGTTGGAGGCATATCGAGTCGGTTTGATGTGCATCTCAACAAGACCAGCGCGATGCATGAAGTGGATACCGAGTGCTCCGACAACAACCGCCGACATCATGATCTTTAAAACCGTGAAGTCTTCCAAAAGAAGCTGACCCATGAGCACGTGATACTTCGCGACTCCGCCTCTTTGCAGGAGGAATCCGAACACGATGCCGAAGGCGATTCCCATCACAAGAGTTTTTGCTGGCGCGACTTCAGGCTGAGTGAGGTCTGCTGAATGCCGTGTCGGTTCGGCGGTTTGATCTATCGTTGCCATTGGATCGCTCCTGATTTTCCTAAGTAATGCCTACTGCGCGAACATCAACATGGCGGCGATTACGCCGCCGATGAAAAAGCAAATCGCTGAAATCCAAGAGCCAATTGCAAGCTGTAGTGTCCCGCTAATCCCATGTCCGCTGGTGCATCCGCCTGCCATCCTCGCCCCAAAGGCCATCAGAATGCCACCAGCGAGAGAGACAATGGCTCTCAGAACATAACTGTCGGAGCCAAATCGATCCTGCCACATCGAGGGCAAGAACCGTCCCGTCAATTCACCCCCGGTCCAAGCCGCAAGGAAAGCGCCAGCGATCACCGCTATGACCAGCATCAGTTCCCATCCCACGTTCGGCGGATTGTCTTTGAAGTACTTGAGGGAACGTGTGTGTTTGGGCGCGACTAACAGACCCAGCAACCCGGCGACACGTGCGTACGCGGTGGATGCACCGATTGGCTTATTGGAAAAGTAGAAGGTCAGCATCGACAGAACTCCGATCAACCCGCCGACTAAATATGGCGACCAGGCTGGGCCCGGATACTGAAGTGGATCGATTTCACCGACTAGCAACATTGGGGGCACGAATTCATGCATCTCCGCTCACCTTTTCATGTTCCAGTTCAATAGGGTAGCCGGCTGCCGTCCAAGCGCCCCAACTGCCGGGAACGTTCGCGACGTTTTTAAAGCCGCGAGATTTCATCAGGCTAGCTGCGATGCTTGCCCGGTAGCCACTTGCACAGTAAGTCGCGTAACAAGCTTCTTTGTCGAGTCCGGTGATTCGATCCCCCATCTCACCCACAAAATAATGTTGGGCGCCAGGGACGTGACCCGAATTCCATTCGTCCGGCGAGCGCACATCTAGAATAATGAGCTTCGTGCTGTTTTCTTGGTGTTCCCGTAGTTTGTGGACCGACATCACTTCCATGAGCTCCAGCGGCATGCCCGCGGTTTCCCACGCTTTCATTCCGCCAGCAAGGTATCCTGCAAAGTTGCTGTGACCGCTGCGTACGATCAACCGCTGGACCTCCTCCACATCGGAGTCTTTATCAACGATCAACAGCAGTCGCCGATCCAAGTCGAACATCTGGCCGACCCAAGCCGACATTTCTGGGCGGTCTGCGATGTTGATTCCGCCTGGTACGTGGCCACCACCAAACGCGAGAATGGAGCGAGTATCGATGGTCGTCACGCCAGCTTCTCGTGAGATTTTCCGAAACTCATGCGGTGGCAACGCCGGAATGGTCGGCAAGCGATCCATGATCTCGGGACCGCCCGCATTGACCTTTTTCAGTTCCGGATAGTGCGACGGAACCGGCGGCGCGTCATCAACCACAAATTTGCGGAATGATTCAAAATCTGGATACGAAAGAAATTTGTTGGTTCGACGTTCGTAACCGATTGTGCTGATGAGCCGATCTCCAATGTCCGCACCACAAGCTGACCCAGCACCGTGACCTGGATAGATCGTCACAAAGTCGTCAAGCTTCAAATAGAATCCGTAGAGCGTTTCATAAAGCAGTTTTGCAAGTGCGTCCGTCTGCCCGGAGCCCAGTAAATCTGGCCGACCCGCTGAGCCCACGAACAACGAATCGCCCGTGAATACCGCCCATGGTTGGTCCGGGTTCTTTGCTTCGCAGAGAATGAACGAAAGATGTTCCGGCGTGTGCCCCGGGGTGTGGCGAGCTGTCAACACGAATGACCCGAAATCGAACTGCTGCCCGTTCTCGACCGACGAGGCACTAAAACCGTACTTGGCTTCGACGCCGCTCACGTAGACGTCGGCAGTGCCGACTCGTTCAGCAAGAGACCGACTTCCAGATACGAAATCGGCGTGAATGTGCGTCTCAAAAATGTGAGTAATTGACACACCATGACTGCGAGCGATTTGCTCATAGATCTCGACGTCGGTTCTTGGGTCGATGACTGCGGCAGTCCCAGTCTTGGTGTCGGCCGCCAAATAGGATAGCTGCGCGATGCCCTCGGTCAGGACTGGTTCCAAAATAAACACTTGATTTCTCTTCACTGTTGAGGTGCTTGAGCCAGTTAGTGCTTGGCGTGTAGCGACTCTTACCGCGTAAGTTCAATTCCAGGGCGATTGCAAACTTCGTACCATCAGAACACAACGACAGACATTTTGCGGGTACGCTTGTCGCTCCGATCGCAGTCACAGCTTGGACGTGTTCGATGATCGTTCGGCTTGGTCTCGTATTGACCAGGCCGTGCCGCTGTTGACGAGACCTCGAGGTCAAACGACGGTTAGTACGGCGATGTCAGCGACCGTCCACAGCCCGGCTCTATTTTGTCGATCATCTCCAGCACCGCTGTATCGCTTGCGGCAACGAGGGCCGTGTCGTCGATCCGGCGGAAGCGTGCGCGGGGTTTGAAGATGCGGGAATTGCCACGGTTGAAGAAAATAGTGGAGATATGCCATCGATCCAGGAGATTCCTCAATCGCTCTCTGTTCGGGCCGCGATGACATGAGCCTCTGCGATGCCTCGAAGGGTCTTCATCAGCGTATCGATACTCTCGCGAGCCGCATCGAATCGAGTTTTCGCGGAGTCGAGATCACCCGCCAGCGACAACGTTTCAACTTGCTGGAGCCCGTTCACCGCCGGCCCCTCTTCGAAGGTTGCCAGCATACCCTTCAAGGTGTGTGCTGAAGCAGCCGAGTTTTTTGCATCCTCAGCGGCGAGGAAGCGGTCCAGCTTGCGAACTTCGCTGGGAACGTCTTCGGCAATCATGACGGCCATGGATTGCAGCAGTTCTTCGTCGCCGTCAAACCGTTTGAGTGCTTCTGGAAATGGGTGTACTGACATTTTGTGGTCGGCTCAGCGAGTTAAGATTCGTTCAACAATTTCTTGAGTGTTTCCATCTTTTCTGCGCGCATCTTGGCCAGAGACTCGCAGCTCACTTCCTGAGTATAGCGTGCGACGATACCGACGAGTTTAACGTGATCGATGGGCTTTGTTAGGTAATCATCACAGCCTCCGTTCAGGCATTTCTCGCGATCGCCTTTCATCGCGTCAGCCGTCAATGCGATGATCGGCATTTCGAAGCCAGCCGAGCGAAGTTCCGCGGTCGCTTGCATTCCATCGAGAGTGGGCATTTGCATGTCCATCACAATCAAGTCAAACGGATGGCCGGAGTTTTGGGCCGCCAGGGCCGTGTCGATGCCTTGTTGGCCATCTTCGGCGGTCGCCACGGTTGCCCCAGCTTTCTCGAGAAAGTGTTGACTGATATGCCGAACGTCCCGTCGATCATCGACGACCAATACTCGGCAATTCAATTTGCGAGGCTCAAGGCGATCGTCGGGATCGAGGTTGACCTGATGGTTGATCGTCGGCGTCACCAGTTCCGCCCCTTCGAGCGACTCAATCGGCAGCGTGACACGAAAAGTCGATCCATTACCGGATTCGCTTTCAACGAAGATATCGCCGCCGAGCATGTCAATCAAACGTCGGCTGATCGCCAGCCCCAGTCCGCTTCCACCGTACTGGCGCGTGACCGACGAATCGCCTTGAGAGAACGGCTTGAATAAACGATTCTGCTGTTCTTGCGACATGCCGATGCCGGTGTCGTGAATTGTGAAGCTCAATCGTGTCGCATTCGCATGATCGATCGCTTTCCAATCGGGGGTCGGCACGTCCGCATCCTTGGTATTGCCCTCTGGGCTAGAGTGGACTATCCCCACTTCCAAACGAACCGAGCCTTGCTCGGTGAACTTAATCGCGTTGCCGATCAAGTTGATGAGGACTTGCCGCAATCGGATGGTGTCAGTTTCGATTGTCGCTGGCACCGGCGTTGTGAATCGAGCGCTGAGTTCAATTTGCTTTTCACTTGCCCGCACCTGCATCAACGAGTCAATATCGCTGACCAGCCCCGCCAACTCGCATGTCTCGATCTCGACATCCATCTTGCCCGCTTCGATTCGCGACAAGTCCAGGATGTCATTGATCAGTTCTAATAAGAACTGTCCGTTGCGTTTTATCACCAACACGCAATTGCGGTTGTCGGGGTCCTTCAAGTGACCGAGTAACACGTCGGCGTAGCCCAGGATTGCCGCCATGGGTGTGCGAATTTCGTGAGACATATTCGCCAGGAATTCGCTCTTGGACCGGTTCGCAGCCAAAGCGGACTGCTCACTTTCACGCAAGCGAACTTCTTGCCGTTTTCGATCAGTGATGTCCTGCACGATCGCGTTGACGGCCGTCACCGTCGACTCGCTGCCGTTGGCAGCATGGGCTATCAGTGGATAGAAGCTGCCCAGCCAGGTTCGTGTTTCCTTGGACGCTGGTGTCCTCCCAACAATCTCGACGTCGAGAACGGGCTGGCCAGAATCGAACACGCTGTTGTAGATCGGTTTAAGTTGATCGTCGATGTCAGGCAGCATTTCGTCGGCCCGCTTGCCAATATGTTCCTCCGCGGGATAACCGTTGATCGCTGCCAAAGTTTGATTGACACGGATGTATCGATACTCTCGGTTGATCAATGACATGCCAACAGGCGCGGACTCGTAAATGAGTTCGAGTTCGTCTTTCTGTTTCGCAAGCTCGCCCCTGGCGACGCCCAGCGCGGATTCCGCTGCGGACTGGTCTTCAATGTCGGAAATCGTGCCGATCCATTCCACAACTTCACCGTCCTTGCCGATCACGGGAACGGCCTCGGCAATGAAACGTCGGTGCGATCGGGTCGCTGCGTTCCAGATGCGTCCATCGCCCTGATAAACCGACTGTGTCTCGCGGGCGTGGTTCCAGCAAGCAAGCAATGCCTCACGGTCGTCGTCGTGAACGGCATCAACCCAGCCATACGCTCGGTGTTGTTCAAAAGTTTGACCCGTGTACCGTTGCCACGACATTTGCTCTTCGCAAAAGCCGCCCTCGGCATCGGTCGTCCAGATGATGCTGCGCGTACCATTGAGTAACGCTTCATAGCGAGCGGTCAGCCTTCGAAGTTCATGCTCCGAGGCTTCACGCTGGACGATCTGTTGCTTTAATCGCTCGTTTGTCGCTGCGACCGAGGGCAGTGCCATCACTTTCGGTGCGTACCGAATGAGCGTGATGACTGTCGCCCACGAAGCGACTGCCGTAATGAATTTCATCGCTCCGGAGACGCGGTAGATCGGATGCCAAAAGATGATCGCTTCGATGAGGTGAACAGTACCGCAAGCGAAGATGAATGTGCCGAATAACCAAGTTAGTTTCGGGAAGGGAAAGTCATTTCGCTTGTGAGCGAAGTACGCCAGCACCGCTGGGATGGCAAAATAAGCACCGAAGGTTGCGATGTCGCTGAGGATATGCAGCCAACCGAGAAAGTCGGACCAGTTTCCGCAGTACCAGCGAGCCGGGAAGTCCGATGTATCAAAGAATTTGGAGAAGTCGTCGCCCATCACGTCCCCGCCTCCCGCTCAGCAATTAGCTGATCGCGAAATTTCTCGAGATCTTCATTGCGGTAATAGCGATATCCGGTCACTGGATTGCGAATGGGTGACAACCAGCCCCACTTGTCCCAGTTTCGCAGGGTCTCGCTAGAGACCTCGAGCAACTCGGCCGCCTCGCTGATTCGCAGCAACCCTTGGAACCGTTGAGGGCGTGCTCTGGGGCCAACAGCCATAACGTGCCTGGAAGAAGAACCTTACAAAGTCCAAACGTCGAATTGAACACCCGATTCATTCGTAAGTCAATCGGTTCTCCACGCAGCCTAAGACAGTCTCTTCGCCGCGATGCTGCCGCTTGGGTCCAACGCATTGGAGACAGGACAAGCTGTCAAACCTCCAAGTTCCGCCGGGTCAGCATCTTTCACTCAGGTGAAATTCTCCGTTTTCGCAAGAGCTACCAAAAGTAAGCCGTTTCAGCGCCCGTGTTCAACTTCGCTTCTCGGGTACATGGTGGTGGCGCATGCACAGCCTCCTTTCGTGTAGGTTGGCAACTCTGGGGATTTGGTGAGCGAAGTATCCAGCTAGAATCCTCGCTGGTGTCCGCGATCGAGTTGTCGCCTCCACCATGCACCGCTGAGCCAATCACGCTTCTGAGGGCGCATGTTCCAAGTCCGTTTAGTAACCATGCTGCGAAGGACGCCGAACTTGCCTTGGCGAAGCATTGTCTCGGACTATTTTCGCTTGGCGCGGGGGAGCGGGGGGCAGTCAGAAGCGAAGTATTTTGATGGCCAAGAAATCGGTGAATCCGGAAGCGAGGAAGGGCTGCGGTGGCGATCCTCATCAAACGGCGACAGCGGACTAGTGTTGATTGTCGCGGATCAGTTCGATGATCTTTTCGGGGTGTGGCAATTGCTTCACAACCACTTCCAAATCGTCCTGGCCAGAACTGGAAATCCCGATGCCGCCCACGTGCAACAGACGTTGACCAAATGTTTGATCGAGCTGGATGTTGCGAACATCATCGTGCTGGACTTCGGAGGTCTCGCGTGAAATGATGCCACGTTGATAGATCGTCCGGTCATCCGTTACGGTCAAAGTGGTGAATCGGCTGAGCAGCGTCCAGTAGCTGACGAGACCTGTGGCAATCAATAGCGTGATTGCGCACACCCAGGTCAGGAGCGATGCCGGGCCTAGCATCATCGTCTTGCCCAACTCGTAACCAAAGGCGCTCGAATCGGTAACCGACAACACCAACGCGACCACCGCGAGTGAGAACAGGCTAGCGATCGCGAGCGACGCGATCGGTCTGGCGCGAAAGACGACGGGATGAACCGTCGCCAGTGTCCTCTCTTCCGGTTTGGAAGCCATGGGTCGTTCGCTCGCTGACCGGTCATCGATCTCCCGAACCGATTTCACGACAGCGGTTGGCATTTGCATTTCAAACGGCTTGTTGCACTCAGGACAGACGACTGGCCCGTCGAGATGCTCGATCGTGCTGTCGACTTCATGGGCGCAGTAGGGGCATTGTGTGGTTAAAACTTGCATGGGATCGGTTTCCGAAGTCAAAGGAATCGAGGGGCGTTCGAACTCGAAGCAAATGTTGCGCCGGCGATCGCAGTGGCTGGACTCGCCAAAACTCACTGCGTTTTGTTACCAAGTCATGTTTCGAATCCCATTACCGATGAGAACTCAACACGATTGCAGGTAAAGAATCTGAGCGCCTCGAAAACTAGTGATGAGGGATGAAGTTCATCGTTGCGGCATCGATTTTGCTGTGGAGTGGTCTTTCTGTGACATCCGTTCACTCCGCTGACTCCAACGAACCGCAATCGAATGAGAATTCAATATCCACTCTGTGTCACTGCATTTGTTTGCTCTTTAGCGATGACCGCTGTTGCTCAGCAACCCGGTTCGCCCGTTCCTCAAGGTTCTCCGTCGCGTATTAGCGACTGGGCGTTGGCAGGTGTGATTTGGAGCGATGCGAGTTTGGCAAGAAAGTTGGCCAGTCAAGCAGCTAAAGAAGCGGAGTCTGCTGAACAGGCGACCCAATTCGAACGAGTTGCGAAGCAATCCACTGACCTTATCGATGCGATGGAATCATTTGGCTGGAAGCAAGTTCGGCGATCGACCAATGTGGCCGTTGATCAATCAACCACTACGGTCGAAAAAGTAAAGCCATTGCCAGATCCGGAGGTCGTTGGTGCAAAGTTAGCTGAGTCACTCGAGCGGCGAGGGGAAGATTCAGCGGCGACGCGCGATCCGTCCACCGAGCGATTCGATCCCGAAACGCCAGTCGGTAGCGACGGTCCAGCGATAAACGCTCAAGCCAGGGGCCGGGGCGAAGTCGGACTGGATGGCTATCGAGAAACACAAACTCGCTCAGCCACATTGCCCTACGCACAAGACTCGGTCTATGACTCCTACGACGATGATCCCGATGCGGACTACCAAGGTGGCAATCCGTTGGGCACTGAGCCATCCAGTCCCGAAAGTAAGGATTTGGTCGACCAGGGCGCCGACATTGATGTTGGAGAACGAACCGAGTCCTCACGCACCAATCTCGATCACTACACGTCGGAGCGAAGCAAATACGCGCAAGACGCCAATTGGGTTCAATTTCATTTGGACGCAAACCAATCGGTATGGCGTGAATTCACGACGAGAGAAAACTTGGGCCTCCAAACGAGAATCGCAGTGATGAAGTTGAAAGCGGATATGAAAGCAGCGATGCATGCGACAGGCAGCGAGCAACTTCGCAATATCCTCCGTCAGTATTAAGACGCTCAGCCGTAATGGGATTCGCCATCACGTTCGACGATTTTGGAAGTCAACAAAGCGACCGGCAAGTTCGATTCGTCACTGCTCGGCAGCACAACGCTTAACTCTTTGGCGGTCAACGTGTGGTGCAACGGCCGTGCATGGAGTGCCAGTAGCGAGTCGAAGACGTGCCTCTTCGGCAAGTGGAATTCATCAAGTTCGGCAACCCATGGTGTTGACTCACCGGTGACAGCAAAGCGATTCGCTCGTCTGGTTGCGGTGCCAGTCGCAGGCTGCTTCGCCATCAATGCCACGCGACCCAGGGCGCACCAAGACTGCGGGCCGCCAGTCTCGTTAAAAAATTGGAATCCGCCGACGCGTTGTCGTTTCGACGCGCGAAGATGTCGTCGCCACTAGTCGTCCGTCGAAGGGTCTTTCCATCTGCCGCGCTAGATTCCACCAGCTCAATCAGCCATGCACGCTGATGATCGACATCGTACGCGTGCGGCACTGCGCGAATGGGCAGCACCATGTCAGCGCCAGCCGCTTCTTCAAGGAATCACCACGCCCAGCTGCTGCAGCCGATGGAGCAGTGTCGTTCCAGCACCGCCAGTCGGTCCAGCAACCGCCGCAGCAATCCCAGACCGTTGCGATGACGAATTGACCATTGTTCCTAACGAGGAATGACGATCACGCCGTTGCCGGAAATCTCAGCTAACGAGACTTCAGTATTGCCATCAAGTATCGCTCCGCGGTCCGTTGGCTCAAGCAGCGTGCTTTGCTCATAACAGCACGATGTCATTTCGGTCGCATGGCGGCAGCATGACTAACTGCGTCCAGTGCCTCGGTGCGGCATCTCGCGACCGGTCTCGAAACGTCGCGTGCGATTCATCGAGGATCACCAGGGGCAAGTGAACGCTCCTGGGTGTGGCAAAATCGCTTCAACTACATCACGGTCGTGTCGAGTCCAAACTGTTCACCTCGATTCGCCTTGCATACGATCACAGAGATGTTGTCCTTGCCTCCTGCGTCGTTCGCGGCGTCCACCAGACGCTTGCATGCCACTTCGCTCGATGGCGCCGAAGTGACGATCGATTCGATCGCAGAGTCGGCGAGCATCCCGGTCAGTCCATCGCTGCACAGCAACACGACGTCGCCGTGTTTCAGCGAGGCGCGAATCGCTTCAGGACGCACTCGCTCGTCACCGCCGCCGACGCAATTCCAAAGCACATGCCTCCAATTTGAAATCGCGGCATCGTCTGGGGACATTTGTCCGGAGTCAATCAATTGCTGGGCAATCGTGTGATCGGTTGTCAATTGCTTGAGCTTTCCGTCACGAAGCAAATAGCAACGACTGTCTCCGGCGTGAACCACGAACATTCGCGGCCATAACAGGTACGCCATCGTTACCGTGGTGCCCATCCGCCGATCACTTGGACCACTTTGCTGCCAGATCTTGTTCTGGATCTGTGTCAAGCAATTGGAGAGTTCGTCTTCAAATTCGTGCTCATCACTCGGAGTCAACTTCAAGAACCAGTGCATCATGTCGAGCACATACTTCGCTGATGCTTCGACGGCGGTGCGACTCGCCTGTTCGCCGCCGTGGTGGCCTCCCATTCCATCCGCGACGACGAGAAGCTTTCCCTCTTGGCAACCATACAATTCGCGGTTCGAGTTTTCGAGAACATCGCTCTGTCGCACGACCAACTGGCGGCGCAAGTCGGCTGTGAGAAAGTGGTCTTGGTTTTCGGAGCGAGCTCTTCCGACGTCACTCACGGCTGCCACGTCAAAGCGTTCATCGGGCATTATTTTCGTCATTGCAGGGGTGGCCTTCCACCGGTGGAGCCGATCACTTCGCTCGTGCCCTGATGAGATTCTTCACTAGAATTAGCCTTCAAAGATCGTTCGCAAAGCTGGCCTGGTAATACGATTCGAGGCTGAGGATTGAACGTTAGACGACCACTGAGTGATCGGCAAGCGACCAGCATGACGATGCCTTTTGATTCATTTGCCATCGATCGTTTCCCGAGATTGGACGGATTTGCCAGGATTCCTGTGCTCACGCACACTCGACCAAGATCTCAGGCATGTGCAGCACCAAAAGCAATTGATGTACCCAAGTCCAGTCGGAATTTTGTTCGCATCAAAGCAAGCCCTTGCCAAAATTTAAGTGGTGTTCACGACTAGGCGGATCGGGAGAGCTTGCATGGGTTTATTTTCATAAAAAAAGCCACTTGCCAGGTTATGGCAAGTGGCTGGTTGATGGAAGCGGCGGGAATTGAACCCGCGTCCCGCGATGCATCCACGAGAGCGTCTACGTGTGTAGTCTGGCTATTTGCGGTCCATTGAAGGACCTCTTCACGTTGGTCGGCGCTGCCTGACAGGCTCCGACCTCAGCTAACTCGAATCATTTTTTAACTCTCCGCGTCTCGAGTAGGACGGCGAACGATCTAGAATTGTGACGGACAGTCGGGCGACTCTAGCGATCCCCCTCAGTCCGGGCTACCTGTTATTAGGCGGCCAGTGCGAAACTTTCGTTTGCAACTAAGATTTTTGATCAGCTTTTTACGTGGCCAACTGATCAACCACGACACGCAACCTTCGCTTCTATTCATCCGGTCGAATCCAGATCGCCCCCAATGCAGAGGGATCAGGTGTCAAGAATCGGCTCACCGAAGAGTGCCGATCCCGGTTCTTAGACGCACAGACAGCGTAATTGGTTCACGTGCGGCTGAACAGGGCTGTTTCGAGCCTCCGGCGCGCGTGAGGGTCTCATCCCTCGCTCAGCGGTCGCAACCGAATTGGCGATTTGCGAGTTTGTTTTGGTGAGGCGGTGTCGAGGAGAATCGGAGCCTGGGCAACCTAAAAGCAATTGGGCAGCGGATTCACTTGCGGATTCAGCCCTAGCTGCCTGAGTGACTGAGCCACATTGGCTTCGTACTTCGCCAGCTCGGCTCGCTCGCATCGATGTTGGCGTGAGACGATTCGCTGTGCCCGGACAATCTTTGCGAGCAGCCATCGGTCGCTCGCCCCGTTGAGTGCGGTGGCACGGATTTGATCGGCCTTGTCGCGACCGAAGGCCTGCTTGAGGATGTCATCGTCGGGAGTCACATAGAGCTGGGTCGATCCCGGATCGCCCTGGCGAGCGGCGCGGCCACGCAATTGGCGATCGATCCGCGTCGCGGCGTGCGGTTCGCTGACGATCACATGCAAACCGCCGACTTCAGCGACGCGGGGATCGAGCGGGATGTCAGTGCCGCGTCCAGCCATATTGGTGGCAATCGTCACTCGTCCGATCTTTCCGCCGGGCATTCGCTGGCCCGCCAGTGCCACGACGTCGGCTTCACGCTCGCCGCCGCGCGCGTTGAGAAGGGCGTGTTCAATTCCCGCGATTCGAAAGTGCTCGCTCAATCGCTCGGATTGGTCGATGGTGCGAGTGCCGATCAGAACGCAGCGTCCGGTCGCAACCATTCGCCGGGTATCAGCGACGATGACGTTCCACTTTTCCGCCGTCGAGCGCGAGACAATGGCTGGCAAATCAATCCGTCGGCTAGGCGCATGTGGCTGGATTCGCTGGACGTTCAATCCATAGACCTGCCTCAACTCTCGTCGGTCTTCCCAAGCGGTCGCGGTGATCCCACACAGGTGTTTGAACTTGCAGGCAAAATCTTGCACCGTGATTCTCGCCACCGGTTGGCTCTCGGGCGTCAGGGTTAGACCGTCTCTCGCTTGGATGGTTTGTTGGATGCCGCCTCCGAACTCTCGTGATCTGGACGGACGCCCGGTGTATTCGTCAACCAGTTGGACCGTGCCGTCGGCAACCAAGTAGTGAATTCCGGGATGGAATGCGAGGTTGGTCCAAACGGCCCGCTCGACGGCATGCATGATCTCAGTCGTGCTCAGCGGTCCCAGCTGGCTCGGCATCGGGGCGTGTATCACTCGCCTTCGTCCGGTGCTGGTGAGAGCGACGCAGTGGAGT
>JBBSJZ010000041.1:0-19091 GCA_038256795.1 Pirellulales bacterium
CCGTGACCGGCCACGCATCCAGCACGATCCTGTGTGATTGCGAATCGGGCGTGGCGCAGTGGATTGGCGTGGACGAAGCTGCCGCCGGTGCGACGCCCGATGGTCGTGTCGGCGCCGTGGTTCAATTTCATGTGCCGCGATTCCGCAAGGATCGACGTGAGCATCTCGAGAAAGTGATGCTGGCGCGAATCAGCCAGAACATTTTGACGTGCCCCACCGCACGATGTTTCAATCGCCTCGACACCGACGACTACTTCAAACTCGGTCGGAAGATTGCCTTGTTCGGCGACCGTCACCAGTTTCGCGACGTGCGATACGACCAACCCGGGTGGGTCATACCGATTCTCGGTGGCGAATTTTTCTTGTCGCGACGTTTCGGTTTTCAAGATGGTGTGATGGGCGGCAATCTGTGGTTCTTTGGCCCCAATGAAGACGTCGCCTTGGAGGCTGCCGAGCGCGCCGCAATCGCAGCGGAATCCACACCCAACGTCATCACCACGTTCCCCGGTGGCGTCGCGTCGAGCGGCAGCCGTGCGGGCAGCAGCTATGATTTTCTCATCGCGGCGACGTACGCCGATTTTTGCCCGACGTTGCGACACAAACTTGGCGACCAGTCAAAAGTGCCCGCCGGCGTCGAGAGTATCATGGAGATCATCATCAACGGCCGTGATCTCGAATCATTGCAAGACGCGACACGTCGAGCCATCCACGCCGCAGCTCAAGTCGATGGGCTGATCCGTATCAGCGCCGGAAATTACGGGGGGCGCCTCGGCAAGACTTTCGTCCACCTGCACGAGTTGCTCGCGGATTAATTTACGCTTTAACACGGACTTTCCAAATGCTTGAAGTGACCGCTTTCGCGTCGATCTTCTTGGTTTCGCACCTGATGGCAGCTTTTGCACGAGCTGACTCGTGGACCGCGATCCCACTTCAAAGCAAAGTCGATCGTGTCCAACCGATGACCGGCATCGTGCTTTGGACGGATAACGAACACAATCGAACTGACGCCATCCAGCTCGAATACAGCTACATGGCGTACGACAAGATCGTTACCGGCAAGGACGCGTACGATTGGTCCACTGTCGATCAATTGTTGGATGAAGCTAGGTCACGCGGTCACCAAGCGATCTTGCGATTCTACTTCGTTTATCCTGGCAAATCGACGACCGTTCCCGCTTACATCAAGGCCTTGTCCAGCTATCGCGAGACGCAAGGCGTGAGCGAGGGCGCGCCGACGGGTTTCCCGGATTGGACGAGTGATGAACTGCAAGCGGCGACGCTCGATTTCTACACTGCGTTTGCGAAGCGGTATGACCGCGATCCGCGACTCGCGTTTCTGCAAACCGGTTTCGGGTTGTGGTCGGAATACCACATCTACGATGGCCCGTTCAAGCTCGGCCAAACGTTTCCCTCCAAAGAATTTCAAGCACGTTTCTTGAAGCACTTGGACGCGACGTTTGTCGACACGCCTTGGATGATTTCGATCGATGCAGCCGACGGCGACTATTCGCCGTTGGAAGACCAACCGGACTTGCTCAAACTCAAGTTTGGTGTCTTCGACGATTCGTTTCTCTGCAAACAACACCCCAGCGAGAACGGGATGAATTGGAAGTTCTTTGGTGCGCGGCGCTGCGACCAGTCGCCTGGCGGTGGCGAATTCAGCTACTACAACAAAAAGGACCAACGACTCGCACTCGCAGCCCAAGGACCCAACGGCACGTCCTTCGAATCGATGGCGGCCCAGTACCACGTTTCGTTCATGATCGGTAGCGACCAACCCAACTACCAAACGACGGAGCGCATTCGTGAGGCGGGAATCGCAATCGGTTATCGATTCAAGATCACTCAGTTACAAACCAATGGCAAGCAGACCCAGATTACCGTCGAGAATGTAGGCATCGCCCCGATGTACCATGACGCCTTCGTCGCGGTGGACGGGATGCGCGCGACTCAGTCACTCAAAGGGCTGCTTCCCGGTGCCCCGCTGACTTGCACGATTGATCAAGCGAACGCATCCCCTCGGATTACGATTGAAAGCGATCGATTGGTAACTGGGCAAACGATCCAGTTCGATGCGGATTTGCGTTAGACTTTAGTAGTCGAGCTTGAGCGATGAGATCGTATTGATGAATTGGTCCATCGTCGGCGTTCTCGAGTCGACACTGGGATCAAGAGCACTCATGATTGCCTTGGCGAGTCGCGGGTCCATATCGGGGCGTCGATCGAGAATCGGTTTGGGGGGCGACGTATCGTGATTGAGGGCCGCTTTGCCGTTGACGATCTCGCCTTGCCACGGATGCTCGAACGTGCACAGGCAATAGCACGTCACGCCAAACGAGAAGATGTCGACGCGTTTATCCGTGTTTTTTCGCCGCACGATTTCCGGCGACATGTAGAGCGGAGTTCCGGTGCGGTTTCCCGGCGCCATGTACACGGGCTCGGCCGGTAGCGTCAATCCAAAGTCAATGAGTTTGACCTTTTTGAGATCCGCTTCACAGATGAAATTGCGTGGGCAAATATCGCGGTGAATGAAGTTCTTCATGTGCACGTAGCGAATCGATTCGGCCATTTGTCGAATCATTGCGAAGCGTTTTCCGGCAAGCTGGTCTTCACTCTTGGTGACGATCAATTGCTGCAGACTCGGTCCCTCAATGTATTCCATCACGAGGACGGGTTCGTTTTTGAGCGTCAAACCGGCTTCATAGGTCTCGACAATGTTGGGGTGTTTCATTTCGAGCGCGATCTGGCCTTCGCTCGGTTTGTTGAATGCTTTGAAACGCCCTTCGAACAGTTCCACTTTTTCGATATCGAGAATCTTCACGCCGACGTTGCGTTGCAACTCGTGATCGCGAGCGACGTAGAACTTGCTCATGGTCCCCATCACGCTGGTGCGGGTCCGCTCGAAACGCGCGTCGATGTCGATGCGTTTGAGAGTCGCTTTCCCTTTGAACATCGACCGAAATGAATCCATCAAGCTCATGTGCTACTTACCACAGTAATCGATCGCGCGAGCAATCTCGCTTTTGAGGTTCTTACGCTGCACGATGCGGTCGATGTATCCGTGTTCGAGCAAAAACTCGCTCGTTTGAAAACCTTCGGGTAGCTCGATGCCGATCGTTGCCTTGATTGTCCTCGGGCCCGCGAACCCAATCAAGGCTTTGGGTTCGGCAAAGACAAGATCTCCGAGCGACGCGAAGCTCGCCGCGACACCGCCCATCGTCGGGTTGGTCAAGACGCTGATGTATAGTCCACCGGCCTCGTCGTACCGTGCCAGGGCTGCGGAGACCTTCGCCATTTGCATCAACGACAGAATGCCTTCGTGCATTCGGGCGCCACCGCCGGATGCGCTGATGATGATCAGCGGTAAATTCTGCAGCGTCGCTCTTTCGATCAGCCGCGTCAGTCGCTCGCCAACGACGCTACCCATGCTGCCCATGATGAAGGCGCTATCGGTAACGGCAAAAGCGACACGGCGGGCGCGGATCATGCCCGTTCCCGTGAGCACGGCATCGGTCAATCCGGTGCTCTTCTGTTCGCCGACCAGGCGGTCCGAATAACGACGTCGGTCCGTGAACTCGAGTGGATCCGTCGATGTCAGGTGCTCGTTCATCGCCTCGAACGTGCCTTCGTCGAGTACCTGAGCGACACGTTCTTGCGCGGACACGTAGAAGTGGTGCTCGCACTTGGGGCACACGTTGAGTCGTCCGGCAACTTCCTTCTTGTAGACCGAAGCCCCGCAACCGGGGCATTTCAGCCACAGCCCCTCGGGTACACCCCGTTTTTTGGGGGGCGACGGCACCGGGGCAACCACCTCGGACGACGCCTCTCTACTGCGCGGGCTCGGCAAGTCGGACGGATCGCTGCTGGGTGTGTGTGAATCGACGGTGGCCATACTCGCGTCGGGACCCGGTGTTGAGGATGAAATGGGGGGACTCGGTCGGGTCAATTCCCGATGCCGACATACTCTAGCCGCTTCCACAGCAGTCCGCTGCCTCAAATTTGCACACCGCACCCGTGAACTTGCCGTGCCAAGAATCCCGCTGTGGGGGTACCGAAATCGTTTTAGCAACCTGTGAGCAACGGCTTAATTCGCTAAATTGTCCACACGTAAGGCGGCGTTCGTTTCCCTCCCTGATTTTTCGCGATTGCACGATTTCATGTCGACCCGACTCCCCATCGCTGCTGGTTCTGTGCCCCCGATCCGAGAAATCAAGCGATTGCTGGTGGCGAACCGTAGCGAGATCGCGACCCGCGTGTTCCGCAGTGCCACCGAACTCGGTATCCGCACCGTGGCGATTTATTCCAACGAAGACCGCTACGCACTGCACCGATTCAAGGCCGACGAGGGCTACCAAATCGGTAAACCCGGCGAACCGATTCGCTCTTATTTAAACATTGATGCGATCGTCGACCTCTGCGTTCAGCACGAGATTGACGCCGTTCACCCCGGTTACGGGTTCCTTTCCGAGAATCCTGAGTTCGCGCGCGCCCTCGAGTCGGCTGGGGTTCTATTCATCGGCCCGAGTGTCCGCTCGCTGGAATCGCTGGGGGATAAAACGAGTGCGAAAGTGCTGGCCGAAGCCGCCGGTGTCCCGGTGCTCGGTGGCAAGAACCAGGCGATCACGAGCATAGAAGAGGCTGCGGACATCGCTGGCGGACTCGGCTATCCGGTCATTGTCAAAGCCGCCAAGGGTGGCGGCGGCCGGGGCATGCGAGTCGTCGAATCGGCGGACCAGTTGGCCGCGGCGCTGGAGTCGGCACAGCGAGAGGCGAAGACGGCTTTTGGCAGTGACGAATGCTTCATCGAACGATTCGTTCGCTCCGCTCGGCACATCGAAGTCCAACTCATCGGCGACCGACACGGCAATTTGAAGCACTTGTACGAACGCGACTGCAGCGTCCAGCGGCGGCACCAGAAGGTCGTCGAAATCGCGCCGGCACCGAATCTGGCGCCGTCGATCCGCGAATCACTCTGCGAAGCGGCGCTCAAAATCGGTCGCGAAGTCGGCTACGAGAACGCGGGTACCGTCGAATTTCTTTACGACGTCGATGCCCAGCAGTTCTTCTTCATTGAGGTCAACCCGCGAATCCAAGTCGAACATACCGTCACCGAAGAGGTCACCGGTTACGACATTGTCCGAACTCAAATCCTCGTCGCCCAGGGCTACTCGCTCGATAGTGAGGAGGTCGGCTTGCCACCGCAGTCCGAGATCCGCACCAACGGCTTCGCACTGCAGTGCCGCGTCACGACTGAAGATCCCGCAAACCAATTTCGACCGGACTACGGTCGCATCAGTCACTATCGCAGCGCCGCCGGTCTCGGTATCCGGCTCGACGCTGGGACCGCTTTCAGCGGCGCCGTGGTGAATCCGTTCTACGATTCGATGCTCGTGAAAGTCACCGCGCGAGCCCGTTCACTGGCTGAGGCGGCGCGGCGGATGGATCGGTGCTTGCAAGAGTTTCGCATCCGCGGTGTCAAAACCAATATTCCGTTCTTGATTCGGATGGTCAATCATCCGTTATTCTTGGCCGGTGAAGCGACGACGCGGTTGATCGACACGACGCCCGAATTATTCGAATTGCCGAAGCGGCGGGATCGTGCGACCAAGATCCTCACGTACCTCGCGGAAACGATCGTCAGTGGTAACTCACTCGTCGCCGGACGACCGATCGCGACTCGCCGCGAGCCCGCGGCGATCCCTCATTTGCCCACGGGGGAACGACCGCCGCAGGGCACACGCGATATTTTTCGCCGCGACGGCGCGGCGGGGTTGGTGAAGTGGATCCGCGAGCAAAAAAGTTTGCTGATCACGGACACCACGATGCGCGACGCTCACCAATCGCTTTTGGCGACGCGAGTCCGCACGTTCGATATGCTTCAAATCGCCCCAGCTTACGCGCACCTCGCTCCGAGCTTGTTCTCGCTCGAGATGTGGGGCGGCGCCACGTTCGATACGTCCATGCGGTTCCTCAAGGAATGTCCCTGGCAACGACTCGCGGACTTGAGCGACGCCGTGCCGAATATCCTGACTCAAATGTTGCTCCGGGCGAGCAACGCCGTCGGCTACACAAATTATCCCGACAACGTCGTACGATTATTCGTGCGCGAGGCCGTGCAGGCGGGCATGGACATATTCCGTGTCTTTGACGCCTTGAACTGGGAAGAAAACATGTATGTCGCGATGGACGCCGTGATCGCGGAAGGCGGCATTTGCGAGCCATCGATTTGCTACACCGGCGATCTGCTCAACCCCAAGCGAACCAAGTACGACGTGAAGTACTACGTCACGCTCGCCAAGCACCTCGAGGCGCGCGGTGCCCACCTGCTCGCGATCAAGGACATGGCAGGACTTTGCAAGCCGGGCTCAGCAGTGCTGCTGATGCGCGCCCTGCGCGATGAAGTCGGCATCCCGATCCATTTCCACACGCACGATACCGCGGGCATCCAAGCTTCCTCGATTCTCGCTGCCGCTGGCGAAGGCCTCTCGATCGCGGATGCGGCACTCGCCCCGATGTCGGGTGGAACCAGCCAAGTGAACCTCAACACGCTCGTCGAAGCGCTGCGGTTCACCGCCCGCGAGTCGAGCCTGGATACGAACTCGCTCACGCAGTTGGCGAATTACTGGCAAGCCGTGCGTGAGTTCTACCTGCCGTTTGAGAGCCAAGTCTTGCCAGCGACCGGTGACTTGTACGAGCACGAGATGCCCGGTGGCCAGTACACGAATTTGTATCAACAGGCGCGAGCACTCGGGCTCGCCGATCGTTGGCCCGAGATCTGTCGCGCGTACGCGGACGTCAACCAATTATTCGGGGACATCGTCAAAGTCACGCCGACGAGCAAGGCCGTCGGGGACATGGCGTTGTTCCTCGTCGCGAACGAAATCAGTGCCACCGAAGTGCTCACCAGCGATCGCGCGCTGGCGTTCCCCGCCAGCGTGATTGATCTGATTGGCGGACGCATGGGCCAACCGCCCGGTGGATTCCCGCCCGAAGTCATCCGCGTGGTGTTGGGTGACCAGCAGCCTGTGCTTCAGCGGCCGGGAGTCTCCCTGCCGCCCGCAGATCTAGACGCCGCGAAAACAACCGCCGCGGATCTCACCGGCGAAGCTCCGAGCGATCAAGACGCCGTGACTTATTTGCTGTATCCGAAAGTATTCGAGGAGTTGGCCGCCCACCAAGCGACCTACGGTGACGTTGCTGCGCTGCCGACGCCCAATTTTTTCTATGGCCAAGAGCCCGGTGAGGAGATCGCCGTCGACATCGAAAAGGGAAAGCGGCTGATCGTTAAATTTCTCGCCGTCGGCCAACCGCATCCTGATGCGACGCGAACCGTCTTCTTTGAACTCAATGGTCAACCGCGCGAGATCACCGTGGTGGACCATTCACTCGAGCCCGACGTGAAAGCATCCATCAAGGCTGATCCTAAAGATCCCGCCCAAGTCGCCGCGTCCATGCCCGGTATGGTGATCACCGTCGCAGTCAGTGAAGGCGACAAGGTGAAGGAGGGCCAGAAGTTAATGGTGCTCGAGGCGATGAAGATGGAAACAACCATCACTTCGCCACTCACCGGGACCGTCGTCGGCATCCAAACCCCCGCCGGTACCCAAGTCGAAGCTGGCGACCTGCTGGTGACGATCAAGAGCTAAGATCGGCCCGACGTCGATCGATGGACTAGGATCACTCTCGCGTCCTTCGTCTTCCCTGATGCCGCTAAACTTCAGCCATTCCGAGTTCTGAGAAATCATCCATGAACGTCATCCGAATCTTTATTCTCTCTTCACTCCTCGCCAGCCTGGCAACCGTCGCTGCCGCTGCATCGCCCACAAAGGCACAGCCGAACATGATCTTCGTGTTGGCCGATGACCTCGGCTACGGCGATCTGGGCTGTTACGGCCAAACGAACATCAAGACGCCGCGATTGGACCAAATGGCCAAGGAAGGGCTGCGGTTCACGAACTTTTACGCGGGTAGCACCGTTTGCGCTCCGAGTCGTAGCGTGTTGATGACGGGCCAGCACATGGGGCACACGCACGTTCGTGGTAACGCGGGTGGCGACAATATTTTGCGGCAAAGTCTGCGTGATGAAGACGTCACGGTCGCCGAGGTGCTCAAGTCGGTGGGCTACACCAATGCACTCGTCGGCAAATGGGGACTCGGCGAAGTCGACTCGCCAGGATTTGTTCTCAATCAGGGTTTCGACCAATTTTACGGTTACCTCAATCAAGGTCACGCACATAACTACTATCCAGACTTCCTCTGGCGTGGCGACAAGAAAGTGGCACTTCGCAACGTCGTCCAACCCGCGCCAGGCAAGCAAAACTACGGGGGTGGATTGACCGTCGGCGCGTCGACGAAACGCATCGATTATTCCCACGACTTATTCGTTGACGAAGCGACAGGCTTTATCGACGAGCAAGCGACCAAGGGACCGTTCTTCCTGTACCTGGCGTTGACAATCCCTCATGCCAATAACGAAGGCACGCGGATGACCGGCAATGGTGCTGAGGTGCCTGACTATGGCGTCTATGCTGACAAAAAATGGTCGGACCAAGACAAGGGGCAAGCCGCGATGATCACACGGATGGATAGTGACTTGGGTCGCATCATGGACCATTTGCGAGAACTTGGGATCGCCGCCAACACGCTCGTGTTTTTCACCAGTGATAACGGGCCGCACGACGAATCCGGGCACAATCTCGAAACGTTCCATCCCTCGGGACCGCTGCGTGGCATCAAGCGATCGCTCACCGAAGGCGGTATCCGCGTGCCGGCGATCGCGTGGTGGCCGGGGACGATTGCTGCGGGCGGCACGACGGACACTACCAGCTACTTCGGTGATTGGATGGCCACCGCCGCGGAACTTGCCGGGGCGACGATTCCCGAGCACACGGATAGCATCTCGCTCGTACCCACGCTTACCGGTCGCGCCACCGACCAACAGCAACACGATTATTTGTATTGGGAGTTTTATGAACAAGGGAGCCGACAAGCTGTCCGCTTCGGTGAATGGAAAGCCATCCGCGAACCGATGTTGACGGGGGAAATTCAATTATTCAACGTCTCCAGCGATATTGGGGAACGGAGTAACGTTGCCGCGGGACATACGGACCTCGTCACCCAAGCGACGCAATTCATGGACGATGCCCACGTGTCACATCCCAATTGGACACCGCCCAAGACAAAAAAGGAAAAGTAATCTCACCGGTCAAAAGACGATCAATTTGCCGATTAGGTCACGCTAAACAGTCTGATATTCTGGGTTTAGCGGCGAATTCAAGCATTTCTCGCTTGGCGGGACCCGATCGGCCAGGTATAGTCTCCGCATGCCTGGGCCGGAGCGAGACCTGTTCGCGTCGGTTTTCGGGTGAGATGTAATCGGAAGTAAGCGAGTAACGTGTCCTGCTAGTCGGGTATGCGTTTTCCGATTCACCGAGGGTTTTGGTGCAGAGGTGGAGTCTTCTGCGGCCCTCAAACTACCGGTGTCGGTGTACCAGCCGTCACTTATCTGCTGCCAACTATCGGTTGTGTTGACCGCTCTGGAAAGCCGCTGGCGTCTTGGTGGACGCAATGGGTGCTGTGATTTTCTTGTTTGTCCAGCAACCACACAAGCGGCGTCGGCTGTTTCGGTAAAGTCGTGTTGACCTTCCGGAATCGTTAGCTGACAGCCAAGGAGCGAGCGAATTGTTTCGCGAGTTCCCGCACGCATCGCCTTGGAAAGTGTGATGCGGCTGAGCGAATCAAGCCCAACACAATGACGGTTTTTCGCTCGAAAATTTGAAAAACCTTTGGAAAGAACCCCTTTGAAGACGTTCGCAGAACTCGAATTGATTGAACCAGTGCAGCGCGCACTCGTCGAAGAAAACTACCTCACACCCACACCGATCCAAGCGCAAACGATTCCGGCAGCACTCGACGGACGCGACGTTCTCGGTTGTGCCCAGACTGGAACAGGCAAGACCGCAGCGTTCGCCTTGCCGATTTTGGATTATCTCGGCCAAGAAAAGTTCAAAGGCCGTCCGAATCGGCCGATTGTCCTGGTGCTTGCCCCGACGCGTGAACTCGCGATCCAAATCGGCGAAAGCTTCGAGACCTACGGCCGACACATTCGTTTGCGGCACGTGCTCGTTTATGGCGGCGTCAACCAGGCCAACCAGGTCCGCGCACTCAACCGCGGCGCCCACGTGCTCGTCGCTACGCCCGGCCGATTGCTGGACTTGATGAACCAGGGCTACATTCATCTCGAAGATCTCCAAATCTTTGTCTTGGATGAAGCGGATCGGATGCTCGATATGGGCTTTTTGCCGGATCTCAAGAAGATCATCGCCAAGTTGCCCAAAGAGCGTCAGTCGCTGTTCTTCTCAGCAACAATGCCGCCCAAAATCGTTGAGTTATCACAGAAGCTGCTCTACGATCCCGTGAGCGTCAACGTGACGCCCAAGGAAACGAGCGTGCGACGCATAGAACAACAAGTGTTTTTCGTTGAGAAGTCTGGCAAGCAACCGCTGCTCCAAGATATTTTGAACGGCGATGGCGTCGATCGAGCGATCGTATTCACGCGGACCAAACGCGGCGCCAATGTGGTCGCCGAGCGTCTCGCGAGTGCCGGGATCAAGGCTGCGGCGATTCACGGTAATAAATCGCAATCGGCTCGCCAACGGGCTCTCGATGCGTTTAAGTCCAAGGAAGTTCGCGTTTTGGTCGCCACCGACTTGGCCGCACGTGGGATCGATGTCGATGGTGTAACCCACGTCATCAACTTTGACATGCCCAACGAACCCGAGAGCTACGTTCACCGCATCGGTCGAACCGGTCGCGCCGGCGCCGCTGGCATCGCACTGTCCTTCTGTAGTTCGGCTGAGCGTGAAGAATTGCGAGCGATCGAGAAACAAATTGGCCAGTCCGTGCCGCACGCACCGAACCAACCTGCACCGCAGCCCGTGAGTGAGCCCCAGTCCAGCAGTGGATTTGGCGGCGGACGCCCGCGTCAGCAACGTGGCGGTGGCGGTGGCGGACGCGGTCAACGCAGTGGTGGTGGTCAACGAAGCGGTGGCGGCGGCACAAGCCGTAGCTCGAGCTTCGGAGGCGGCCTCGCAACTGCCACTCCCGTGGCCAAGCCGAAGCAGCGACCACGTAGCAACAATCAAAGCAATGGTTCACAACCGCGTCAACATTCGAACCAGCCACGGTAGCTCCCTTTCTTTCACGCCGTTCCACGCTAGAGTGGAGGAGTGAGTGACGGGACCGAGCCTCGCTTATGGTGAGGGCAGTGGCAAATTGAGAGACAATAACTAGGGCTTCAGACCGCGATTTTAGGAGATTTAACATCGCAAAGAATCAAAACACTTTCGCCAAACGACAGCGCGAAATGGAAAAGAAGTTTAAAGCCCAAGATAAATTGGCAAAGCGATTGGAGCGAAAGAACGCTCCAGACATTGAGCCAGTACAACCGCCAATGGATTCGGAAGAGATTCCGGACGAGTTGAATTGATGTCGTCAGAGGGGGTGTGAACGTTTCGCACCCAGATGACGGCTCACCTATTTTTTTGAGAAGTTTGGGGAATACCCATGGCAGAAGGCACGATCAAACGCATCACGGACAAGGGTTTCGGTTTCATTGAGAATGGAAGCGGAACTGACATGTTCTTTCACAGCTCGTCAGTCGAAGGCTGCAGCTATGACGACCTCCGTGAAGGCCAGAAAGTAACGTACGAAGTTGGCAAGGGTCCTAAGGGCCCACGCGCTGAGAACGTTCGCAAGGCTGACTAAAGCCCGCGAAGTCAACCGGCGCGCTTTCCCGCGCACCCGACAACCTCTCCCGTTTTTGCGGGAGAGGTTTTTCATGCGCCCAGCGTCGATCCGGATGGTTTACAATTTCAATCGCTTTGTTACCTCAACCATTGAATCGATAGGCATCTCGATGAAACCTCTGCAGCCAATTCCAAGCCACCCGAAGCGAACGCTCGCCCGTCGTGATTTTCTGCAAACGACCACCGCCGCACTGCTCGCTTCGGGTGTCTGGAGTGGTGTGTCGGCCCAGTCATCGACCTCGGCGAACCAAAAGTTAAAAGTGCTGTGCATCGGTACCGCGAACCGCGCCGGCGAAGATATCAAGGGTGTCGAAGGCGAGGACATTGTCGGGCTGTGCGACGTCGACAAGCGATACCTCGACGCCGCGGCAATGCGGTTTCCCGAAGCCAAAAAGTACGTCGACTACCGCGAAATGATTGCCGCGGAAGCCGATCGCGCTGATGCAATCGTGATCGGCACGGCGGATCACCAACATGCCCCCGCCGCCATTCGGGCGATCAATGCGGGGCTGCACTGCTATTGTGAAAAGCCGCTCACGCACACCATCCACGAAGCGCGGTTGATCGCCGCAGCCGCGAAAGCCAACGGTGTCGCGACTCAAATGGGGACGCAAATCCATGCGCTCGACAACTACCGACGCGTCGTCGAAATAATCCAGTCTGGCGCGATCGGCGATATCACGGATGTTCACGTCTGGGTCGGCAAGGGCTGGGGCGGAGGTGATCGCCCCGAGACGACCGACCTCGTTCCCGAATATCTCGATTGGGACTTGTGGCTGGGGCCAGCACCCCAAAGACCCTTCGCGAAGGATCGTTACCATCCCGGAGAGTGGCGGCGGTGGTGGGATTTCGGCCAAGGAACGCTCGGCGATATGGGCTGTCACTTCATGGACTTGCCGTTCTGGGCACTGGGGTTGCGTCATCCGACCGAGTGCGAAGCCGAAGGCCCCGAAGTGCATCCGGAAACGTGTCCGCTCGGTTTAGTGGTTCGTTACAAATTTCCGGCGACCGATGGGCGAGCCGCCATTAATTTGACTTGGTATGACGGCGATAAAACGCCGAGCCAGATCGAGGGCGAAAATGTTCCCGGCAGTGGCGTCATGTTCATTGGTAGCGACGGCAAGATGTTTGCAGATTATGGCCGCTACAAACTCTACCCCGAAGACCGATTTAAAGAGTTCGCACCACCTAAGAAATCGATTCCTGATTCCATCGGCCATCATGCTGAATGGATCCAGGCATGCAAGGATGGAACGCCGACGACATGCAACTTTGACTACTCCGGAGCGCTGACGGAAGCTGTGCTGCTTGGCAACGTCGCCTATCGCACTGGAACAAAACTGAATTGGGATGCGCAATCTCTTCGGGCCACCAATTGTCCCGAGGCTGACGCGTTCATCCGCAAGCAGTACCGTCCAGGCTGGGAAGTCTAGTTTTGCTGCCCGCGATGAAGACATGACAACTCATCCTTTGTCATCTCAGCGATGCCGCTAACGATCAAAATGATCGTGGCGGCGCCGCTGGAGTGATCGATGGACTATCCCGTCAATCTCCTCGTTGCCGAGAACGTTGAGCGACTCGAATCCACGATCCGCCGAGCGAAGTCGCTGGGGTGCACGCATTTTTCGCTCGCCGATTCCAAATTCTCACGGCTCGGCGAAGTCGACTCCAGGCACTTTGCCAACGTCGAACGCGTGCAAAAGTTCGCGGATGAGTTGTAGGCCGATCGCGGTCATCCGCAAATCATCATCGGTTACTGGACGCCGGCTTCAACCAGATCTCCGAGTGGCTCGACACCGTCTAGCAAGATCGCCCCAAAAATATCATCGGCGTGATGTCCATAACGTGGGGCAATAACGACACCGATTTGCGAGCGTTCGCAAACGCCATCGACGGCTTCGACGGATAGTATTGACGGCCGGTATTTTAAATTACAATCCGCTTCCGTGGCGCTCGCTCGAGTCGCCAATTTTTCGAATCACCAAGGCACTCTCCATGAAGTCATTTTTCCAGTGTTTTTCTGTCGGCGTTGTTCTACTCGCCAGTTTCAGCACCCCGGTAACGTCCGCCCAAGATGCTGCCGTCGAATCATCCAAAGAAACCGGCTGGGTTTCACTGTTCGACGGAAGTTCAATGAAGGGTTGGGAGAAAGTCGGCAGGGACGACAGTCACTGGGAAGTCGTAGACGGCATGTTGGCGGGTACAGGGGAAGCCTCGATGCTGGTCAACACGCAAGGTCCGTACAAGAACTTTCGCTACCGAGCAGAACTCAAAATCAACGATCGTGGCAATTCGGGCGTCTACTTCCACACCACGCGCAAGCCCGGATTCATGGATGGCTATGAGGCGCAAGTCGACAGCACCCACTCGGACCCGATTCGTACCGGATCTCTGTACGGCTTCTGTCACGTTTACAAGCAACTCGTCAAACCCGATACCTGGTTCACCTACGAGATCGAAGTCCGCGACGACGTCTGGCGAGGCCGAGAAATGACTCGCATCCAGTTGACGATCGACGGAAATGAGTTGTACGAATACATGGACTTCGCAAAAACTTACCCGGCCGGTCACTTCGCATTCCAGCAGCATGATCCGGGCAGCAAAGTTCACATTCGCAAAGTCGAAGTGTTGCCACTCGCTGATTGAACCGTCTCAAGGGACTCGAAATTCATGCGGTTTCTGAACACGGGTCAGTCAACTTCGAGCCGAGGTTATCAATCCCGAATCTCACTCACTGACTCATGAAATGATTTTAAGATCGACCGGAACACTTGCCCCGGTTGGCCATTTCCGATCGCCGTGTCATCAACCCGGCGGGCGAACCACACGCCATGGTCCGTTCCCATGAGCAAAATCTCGTCGGCATCATGCAATCGTTCAGTGTGGAGTCGCTGGTGTTGCCAATCAATGCCGAGTCGGCGGGCGAGTCGCTCAATATGCAATTGAGTGATCCCGCCAAGGATCTGCGAAGGCTCGGGCGAGTGTATTTTACCGCGCTTGACCACCGCGAGATTGGCGATGCTTGTTTCCGTCACACTACCGTCGTGATCGACGAGAATCCCAACGGCTTCCGGATCGATTTTGTGAGCGAGTGAGTCCGCGCGGTAGTAATGGAGTCGACAACGAACTTTCAAGGCCCGTGACCAAGACGATTGCGGTGGCTGGGTCACACCGGTGATCGCCAGTGATTGTCCTTCACGTTGAAAACGCCCACTGCGATCAAGGTCGAGTGCGTTCAAATGCAGTCCGAGCGTCGGTTGATGATGACCGACCTCACCGGGTGTCGCGAAAACGGTAATGCCCGTTTCGCTCGAGAAATGATTGCGGTCGACCAGTTGTTTGAGAAGTTCCCGCAGTTCGGCCGACGACGGCAAGCCACCTATTTCGAGTTCACGGGTAGTGTTCTCAAAACGTTTCAAGTGATCGTCAACGGCGAAGATACGCTGGCCATAGGTACGCAGTCGCTCGACTGCGGTGACTCCGAAACGGAAGCCGAGATCGTTGGCCGAAATGCGAATCGACTCGGCACCGACCCATTGGCCACCAAAGTACCCAATGTGCGGTTCAGTAGCACTCACGGGGTGTATTCCATCGCGCCACGGACCAACGGCCCCAACTCGCGACCGGCGCTGCACGATTGGTTGAAGTAGTCTTCCTCATCGTGACGAATCCCCACGGTCATGGAGCAATCACGCGAGCGGACGGGAAGTCGCGTTCCACCGTAACGAGGTGCAAACGTTTTCGGGCCACTGTATCCCAACGCCACGCTGCCTCGGATTCGATCGACAATCCAGTAACGCTTGAGGACTGCGTCGCGTTGATTGTAAAGCAGCACGAGTCGGTCCATGTTTTGGGTCGCTAAGCCATGATAACCATGATCATTCATCCAATCGTTCTCGACGGCCGGTGCCACCAGCCCGACGTCAAAGGCGGCACCCGTGATCGGCTCGCTGGGTAGGGCTCGGCGTCCGAGTGAACCTCCGGCCATCGCATGCAGCGATCCGGTGATCACGCGCCCGCCAAAACTGTAACCGATGAGCGACGTCGGGACAGAGCGAACCGCGTGTTGACGCAAAAGCGAAGCGAGATACAAACCCTGGGCGTCCGTTCGCTCTGCTTTTTCACGGACGTCGTTCACGATCCCGCCCGCCTTTTCGCTGGGCCAACTCCAGATCACCCAATCGATCGCGCCGATGTCGCATCGATACCGCGTGACTTCGCGATAGACGAAGAGCCCTCGCGCGATCGCCTCGCCAGCATCCATGCGATTGCCATGGACATAAATGATCGTAACGCGGTCGCTACGGCGCTCGCCATAATAATCGTCGACGGTCGCGAGCCGTGTCTGGCCATCGCAGTACAAGCGAGAGAATGACAAAGGGATCGAGTCCAAGTTGGCTCTGCAGGCATCGCTTGTCAGGTGCCTCGTGTTGATCAACCAAAGTCGATCGGCGTCGTCGTTTCCATGCGGCTGCGATTCGATCATGACGCTCGTATCATTCGCGACGAGCGAATCACTTGTAACGATTACCGTCGTTTCCGACGCAATGGTTAAATGCGCATAGCTCATGAAGATAAACAACGGCACCGCAAATCGTTGGATATTTGACGGGGAGTTCATGAGCGTGACTTAGCGATAGGGCAATGAAGTGAGGCATGGCGTTATCAAATTGTTGCTTAAAAAACACGACGTTGCGTTTGCACATCACGGAATAGGATCTACTTTTGTGCGGCACCTGATCCGGCGCCACCGAATACGCTCGCTTTGCCTGTGAAGGAAACTTGAATGAACAAACACACTCTCTCAGTTGTAGCAGTTGTCCTACTGCTCTCAACATCATCCGGTTGTTCTGGGATGAAAAACTTCTTGTTCGGTCGTGGCGCCAAATGCGGCATGTGCAATCGCCTCGGCTCGCCGCTGGGTTTGGTCCCGCCCGCGATGCCCTACGCACCCGCCGCGGCAGCCGAATGTGGTTGCCCGAATCATGGCGCTGGCGAAGTGTGCGCGGATAACACTTGCGGTGGCTACGGTGCTGCCTACTCACCCGAGAATGATTATCTCGGTGGCGGCTACGCTCCCGCCACGAATGATCCGTACATGGGGGGCACCGCAATGGGCGGTGACGTGATCGGTAGCTCGATCGCACCGTACAGCGGCCAAGTTTATGGTCAAGGTTCGGCTGGGCCAGGGAACATTGTCTCTGAAGGCTACGTACCTAACTCGTCGATGAACGACAATTTCAATCTGCGAGCCGGTGAACGTCTTCAATATGCCGATCCCCTGCCTTCCAATGCACAGCCCCTGCCCTACGGCAATTAGAATGGTAGCTTCCGGGTGAGAGCAAGCGACGGCTAACGCGGTGCAACGAAACTTCCTTCGCACCGCGCCAGTCGTTTCGGTTTTGCTGAACTGCAACTCAACAAATCTTGCTGAGGCGAAGCATCGAATGCAACGACCTTTATTCAACGCTAGCGACACGGCGCTCCTTGATCGTCGCCCTTGCCTAGCGATCTTGCTGGGGATGACGGCGACATTGATCGACACGGCGACGCTCCGCGCTCAAGACGAGTCTGAAAAGGATTCGAGCGAGGTTGCGGACTCGGCGAGTCGAGCCGACGGCGCGGTCAGCGAAGTCTCGAAGGCTGCCTCTCAGCTCACGTTCGATGCACCGCAAACTCAGCGCTGGCGAATCGGGCTGGTGCTCAATACGCCAGTCACCTGCAAACGGGCCTACGCGACATTCCCGATCCCGACCGAATGGCCGGAACAAAAAGTTCGCATCGTTTCGCAGAACCAAGATCCCGGGGTTACGGCCTGGACGACTCGCGAATTACTCGGTGGAGCCCGGCAAGTCTTGCTGCAAATGCCGCACGTTACCGCTGGGCAAACGGTGGAGCTGACTTTCACCATCGAAATCGAGCGCAGTCGGATACTCGGTCCAGAGGATACGTCGGCACTTCGCATTCCGGTTCGGACGAGCCGCGAGATGAAGCTGTATTTCGGCAACAGCCCCTACATTGATGCTTCGGACAGTCTCATTCGCAAAGCCTCGCAGGAGATTGCCGCGATGGATGCGGAATCGGATTGGCAGCGTGTCGAAAACATCTATGACTATGTTCGCGACCACGTCGAATATACTACTTCCGATTTGGCCAATGCATCGACGGCACTCCGCGAAGGCAAGGGTGATTGCGAAGGCATGACGAGTTTGTTCATCGCGCTCTGTCGAAATGCGAAGGTCCCCGCCAGAATGGTCTGGATTCCGGATCATTGTTACCCCGAGTTTTACCTCGAGGACGAATCCGGAAAGGGCACATGGTTCCCGTGCCAGGCTGCAGGAACACGACAATTTGGCCGCATGGACGAGTATCGCCCAGTGCTCCAGAAGGGCGACCGTTTCAAAGTTCCCGAAGATAAATCGCCCGTGCGATACGTGAGCGAATTCTTCAGCTGCGACACCGCCGGTAAACGCAACCCAAGCCCGAACTTCGTCCGCGAGCAATTGGATTCCGAGTGAGCGGCTTTGCCGATAACCACCGGCAAGCGCTCGCACAAAACGCTCATTTCCGCGGCCGATGACGTTCAAACCGACCACCCACTTCGCCAAGGTTATTCAGCGCTACTCGTCGCCTTCGGCTTCCGACACCTGCGTCGGATCTTCGAGCGGCGCGAGGCGAATCTCGAGCGTCAATTCTGTGCCAGCTCGATACACTTTCACGCTTTGGGTCGAGCCGACCGGCTTGCGTTCGACAACCTCTTGCAGCGTCGCGGGTTCACGAACGCGTTCGCCAGCAAACTCCAAGATGACGTCATAGGCCTTGATGCCCGCTTGGTCGGCGGCGGAGTTGGCGATGACCTGGTGCACAAACACACCGAGGTTAACCGGTAGGTCTAGTTTTTTGGCGTTACCCGGCGTCAACTCAGCGAGTCGCACGCCCATAGCGGCGCGGCGCACGATGCTGTGTTGATCAAGTTCTTCGGCAATCCATTTCACCTGGTTGATGGGGATCGCGAATCCGATGCCTTCGTAACTACCGTTGCGAGTCGCGATCGCAGTGTTGATCGCGATCACGCGTCCATCGAGATCAACGAGCGGACCGCCCGAGTTGCCCGGATTAATCGCGGCATCGGTTTGCAGCAAACGTCCACGCCGAATTCGCGTGAGCGTTCGATTCTTAGCGCTGATGATACCAGCGCTCACCGTGGCCTCGAGCTTGAATGGGCTGCCGATCGCGAGCACCCAGTCGCCGATCTCGAGCGAGTCGGAATCTCCGAGCTCAGCA
>JBBSJZ010000042.1:0-18785 GCA_038256795.1 Pirellulales bacterium
CGAATTCCAATGGTGTCGCGAAATCCAAACACTGCATTTCGCATGACGTAGCACATACTTGGACGTGCTGCCCATCAAGAAGCGTCCGAACAGCCCTTGACCTGAGTCACCCAGGACCACCAGGGTCGTCTTCTCTTGTTCCGCTTTGGCGACGATACCTTGCCCAACATGATCGGCGGCCAATATTGTCACTTTTGTATGTGGAAAGTGCTCGGCAATCTGGCTGGCCATCCGTTCGGCTGCTTTGTCGATCTTCTCGACCTGTTGCGGATCGAGTGAGAACGGCACTACGAAACCTTCCCCACCATACTGAATCGGATTGACGGCAATACTTAGGACATCGACGCTGCTATCGCGAGGCAGGTTCCATTGCTGCAGCTCCGAGATGGCTTCGCGAGAAGCAATTGATTGGTCGAATCCCAACAAAATCTTTTCAGTGACTTCCTGACGTTCGATCGCAGGTCGAACGACCACGACCGAACACCTGGCGCTCGTCGCGACAGTGTCTGAAACGCTGCCAATCAGCAACCGATTGATGGTGGAGTGTCCCTTGGCGCCCATGACGATCAAGTCCACTTCCGACAATTTGGCTCGCTCCAGGATGGCAGGCGCGGTGGAGCCGGATTCGCAGAGTAAGTTGACGGAGCCGCAGACATCCTTTAACCGGCTGTTCGCGTCATCGAGTGCCTTCCGTGTCCGGTCGCTTTCGTACTCCTTCCACTCCGATGCCCACGGCTGCATCGTGTTGTGCGTGGGGTCGTACCAGATGGTGAGCACCGTCACGTCAACGGGCGTGCGAATCGCCAACGATCGGACAAACTCGACAGCTTCGTTTCCCATTTCCGAACCGTCAACGGGCAATAAAACTTTCATTTTCGTTTCCTCAATGTCAACCAGCAACGTGTGAAAAGACGATCGGCTTGAATCGCAGGTTTCATACCACACACAAAAACGCCGATTTCCAAGCAGAGCGTGCAGATTTGCACGCTACGGCTACCCACTTAAGTGCCCCGATGCACGCTTCTCAATAGCGGACACGAGTCGAAGCTTCGATGACTTCGGACGGGTGCTGGATCAATACATCTTGAGCTCGCAATCCCGCGAGGATCTCGGTTTCGATGCCGTTGGAACGGCCTTACTCGGTTGGAATACCGATTGCTTTGGATGGCTGGGACCAGCTCGCCTCCACAACCCCAGAGGGGTAACACCCGTGCCTGGAACTTTGGTACAAACAATCCGTGTTCGTTTTGCCCGCTTTTGATTTCTTTGCTATCCGTTCCCTGCTGGCGGTGGTATCTTTTTGATTCTGCGGTAGCACTGGGCGTGCCGGATCAATTCCTTCCGCGTCGCCTTTTTTTAGGAAGCGGTTGGCCCCATGAGCGACGAGTTGGAAATCTTGCTCGTCGAAGACGACGAAGACACGCGGGCGAACCTTACTGACATACTAGAACTGGACGGGCATCGGATTCGCTCGGCGAACCGTTTTGCGGCCGTTCGCAATTCGGGCATGAATCGCGAAACCGATTTGGTGATCCTGGATCGACGGTTGCCGGACGGAGAGGCGGAAACGCTGCTACCCGAATTGATGCAGCTTTTGCCTTGCGCCGAGTTCATCGTCGTGACCGGCTATGCGGACATGGACAGCACGATCGCGGCGCTGCGTCTGGGTGTCACGGATTATATTCTTAAACCGATCAACCCCGACGCGATCCGTCAGCGAGTGGCCCGACTGGCACGTCAACGACAAACCGATCGCGATTTGTTACGTGAACAAAATTTTGCCAACCAAGTGCTGGCGACCGCAGAAGCGATCATCTTGGTTTTGGATCTGGAGGGACGGATCGTTCGCTTCAATCCGTACTTCACGCAAATCACCGGCTGGAAGCTAGACGACGTTCGAGGACTCGATTGGTTCGACACGTGCGTCCAGGAACAGGATCGTGAATGGCTACGTGAACTTTTTATCTCCACGGCGGCGAACACCCACTCGACGGGCGTGCTCAATCCGATCTTGACCACTGATTGCCGCCTGCGTCAAATCCGCTGGTCCAACTCGACGCTCAAAGGCGACGACGGCGAAATAGTGTCGGTGCTGGCCATCGGAGCCGACGTCACCGAGCTGATTGACGCCCAGAACTCGGCTTCTCGTGCCCAGCGGTTAGCCGCAATCGGCCAGACTGTGGCGGGATTGGCTCATGAAAGTCGCAATGCTTTGCACCGGATTCAAGCAAGCGTCGAAATCCTACAACTTGACATTCCGCCGGAGTCGGAATTACGCGAAGAGGTCGACTCGATCCAGCGCGCATCGAAGGAATTAACCACTGCGCTCGAAGAGGTTCGCAACTACGCGGCCCCCATGCACCTGCATCGTGAACTGGCTCTGCTACCCGAAGTCTGGCGTCGTGTTTGGCGTTACTTGGAATTGCAACGCAGTGGACGTGATGCGGAGATCATCGAAGTGCAAACCGGATGTGAATGCCCCGTCGATATGGACGTCATGCGGCTGGAACAAGTCTTTCGCAACCTGTTCGAGAATGCGTTGTCGGCTTGCGAAGACCCGGTTCGCATTCATTTGGAGTGTCAATGTGGAGGGCCGGACTTCATCTTGCTCAACATCCAGGACAACGGTCCAGGATTGTGTGCCGAGAAGCGTGAAAAACTGTTCGAGCCGTTCTTCACAACCAAGACGCGCGGTACCGGTCTGGGCATGTCGATCGTCCAGCGGATCATCGACGCGCACGAAGGCGACATCCAAATTGTCGAGCCGAACTTGCCAGAAGCGAATCCACACGGGGCACGCTATCTGATTCGCTTGCCCAAGCACACCTCGGCCGTCGAAAGTCTTTGTTGTCAGCGGAGGATGACGGCGAATGCCTAAACACGAACACCAAGCGATCTTAGCGGCGGTTCTGCAAACGGCAGTCGATGCCATCATCATCATCGACGAACGTGGAACGATCGAGTCAGTCAATCCGGCGACGGAGCAAATGTTTGGATTCACGAGCGATGCCATGGTTGGGCAAAACGTCAAGATGTTGATGCCGTCGCCGTATCGCCAAGAACACGATGGCTACTTGAATCGCCATCACGAGACCGGCGAACGGCGGATCATCGGCATTGGTCGTGAGGTAACGGGCCAGCGCAAGGGGGGCGGCACGTTTCCAATCCACCTGGCCGTCAGTGAAGTCAATGCGGGCGAGCGAAAGCTGTTTGCCGGAATCATTCGCGACATCAGCGATCTGAAAGCAGTCGAGTCCGAGCTGAAGCAACTCAATGCGACGTTAGACGAACGAGTCCAAAAACAAGCCGAACAGTTGCACGCTGCCCAGGCCGAGCTACTCGAAAAAGAGAAGTTCGCGACACTCGGTCGGATCTCCGGCGGCATCGCTCATGAGATTCGCAATCCGCTCAACGCGATTACAACGTCGGCTTACTATCTGCTCAACGCAAATGCTCCATCGGCGGAAAAAACTAAGGAGCATCTAACACGTATCGAACGCCAAGTCATGATGATCGACGGAGCAGTAACGGCACTTTCGGATCTGGCTCGGCTGCCGGAACCCAACCGCGTCGCGTGTGACATCGCCGCCTTGATTCGTCAATTGTTTTGCGACAAGCAATTCGCCTCGAACATTCAGGTTGCTATCGAATTCGGCGACGATCTACCCAGTGCTTTTTGCGACGAAAAGCAATTGCATATCGCGTTCGCGAATCTCGTTCGCAACGCCCGCGACGCGATGCCCAATGGCGGGACACTGACGGTGAGTGCCCATGCGGAAGCGGACCAAATCGTGTTAAGCCTGAGCGATACCGGGTCGGGGATGTCTCCCGAGACTTTGGCTCGAATCCACGAACCATTCTTCTCCACCAAGAGGCGTGGTATGGGTTTGGGTATGGCGATCACCCAGGCCATTCTGGACAAGAATCACTGCACGATGCGAGTTGAGACGGAGTTGGAGCAAGGAACGACATTCTTTATTTCGTTACCTGCATTCGGGACAATAACATGAGACGCAAGCGAGTGCTCATCGTCGATGATAATCCGGATATCTGTGTCAACATCAAAGATATTCTTGATGACCTCGGTTACGAGGCCGATACCGCTCACGATGGTTTGGCGGCGATGCAGTGTGTGACGGACAACGGGTACGACGTCGTCATCTTGGATTACCAGATGCCGGGAATGGACGGGGCGACGTTACACCAGAAGCTGATTGGGCTGCGACCTGGAATCGCCGCGATCATGGTCACCGCCTATGCACAAGGCGATGGAGCACAACGTGCCCGCGATGGCGGCATTCTTCATGTGCTTCGCAAGCCAGTCGATCTTTATGAACTGCTGCCGCTGATTGATCGAGCGTCTCAATCGAGTGCGACGGGGTCCCCGTCGGTGTATTTGTAATCCCGATCCGTTCGCTTTTCGCTGCCTGATTTCTTAGCGATCCAGTGCATCAGTTGCTTCTTCGGACAAGCGCATTGCGATACGTTCCGTTTGATCTTCGCGGCCGACATCGATGATGATGGCTCTCATCTCGATTGACTGCTAACTTGGATTTCATTGGTGATCTGCAATCCGATCGCGAGCGGACGAATGGCTTCTTGAGCCATCTGTTTCAAGAAGTAGGAATCGACCGTCCCTCCTAGCACGACCAGTCCGTCGCAAACCACCACCGTGAGGTTTCGCAACGCTTGGTATCCGCTTTGCTGTAGTCGCGTTTCAAAGGCCAGCGTTTTTTCATCCTGAAAGCTGAAATGTGATTCTCGGGCAACCGGTACTGGCCGAGGTGCAACTCCGACTCGCATGGCAAAAGTGGACATAGGCAATGCTCGCGATTAGTAACTGAGAAGAAAGGCGGATCAGTCCAACCGATACAATGCGAACATCGTGCCAGATGGTGACGAAGATTCTCTGCGAGGAACGCCAGAGTGGTATCACAATTGCGTTTCCAAAATTCCTTCTCTGTAGCTACCGTCGCCAGACGGGGGAGGAATGACTCTTGAGTTAGCGCCTTTCCGTCGCTCATCCACCTTCTCGCGAATGTAGCTACGGTTAATCAGCGGTTTTTAGATGATTAGGAAACCGGCTCAGACGAGAATCAAAATGCAAAACGAAACAGCTCCCATCCGCCAAAACCGTCTCGCGAATCTGCTCATTGAGGCGTCTCCCGTGGCGATCATACTCACCGATCCTGCTGGAATCATCGACGTCATTAACCATGTCACCGAATCTTGGTTTGGTTACCGCGAGCCGGAATTGGTCGGAAAATCGGTCGAAACCATCATTCGACCGACTCAGGCCCGTGACGCTGGGTCACAACCAACGTGCTTTCCGTCTCACCTGCGCGATCCTGAGTCAAACAAACCTCAGGAACTGCTGGGCAGACGCAAAGATGGCAGCGAGTTCTTCGTTCGTGTGACGCTGCATCCGTTGGTCACCATTTCAGGAAAAATGGTACTCGTCAACGTCGTTAACTTTTGCGAATCCGACTCGCAATTGGAGAAGCGAATCGCTGGCGAGCGGTTGGCTGCGGTGCTGGAGATGGCTTCCGGCCTTTCTCACGAAAGTCGTAACGCTTTACATCGGGCACGATCCTGCCTTGATCTTTTGGAACTCGACTTAACCGACCGATCCGAGTTGTTGCATCTGACGCAGAATATCCGGACCGCCTTGTCGGATTTGCACGGCAACTATGAAGAGGTCAAGGACTATGCCGCGCCAATCGTAGTCAAACGCACGCTCGTCAGCCTACCATTCTTGATCCAAACCGCGTTCGATGAAGTGGTGAAGGAATTTTCAAGTGACACACCGCAACTACGGATCGAAAGTGAGCTCGAGTGCCAACGAGTCCCCGTCGACGCTGAGCGGATGAAGCGAGTCTTTCGCAGCTTGTTCGACAATGCGATTCAAGCAACTCCGGCGACTGGAGAAATCGAGCTGAGCTGTCGTTGCATTGCTTCACCCGACGGGAACCTCATCGAAATCACCATTCGCGATCACGGTGTCGGAATGAGCGAAGATGCCGCCAAACGCATGTTCGAGCCGTTCTTTACGACCAAGCAACAGGGCAACGGACTCGGCTTGCCAGTCTGTCGACGGATCGTTGAAGCACACGAGGGCACCATCGAAGCCGCCAATCATCCCGCTGGCGGCGTCATCGTTCAGATCGTGATACCAAGTTGAAAATCCACATCCCACACGTCATGGCTGAGCAGGTCTTGCAATAGTTACTTTCGACCTCCAGGGATGCGTGACCACGCCGATAGCCAGAACGTGCAATAATGCACAGGTGGTCCACCACGCACGCCTGCAAGCACCCAAATGGCCACTTTCTGCACGAAAGTGAACAAGGAACGCCGTTCGCATTTGCGAACTGGAAATACAACAACCGGAGAGATCATGACTGAAACACCGATCAAACTGCTGCTGGTCGACGATGAAGAGGATTCACGCCGTTCGTCGGCGAAATGGATGACCCGCAAAGGACATGACGTGACGGATGTCTCCAATGCTGCGGAGGCGATGGGCCTGCTTGAGCGAGAGTCCTTTGACGTGGGCGTATTCGACATGAACATGCCCGGAATGTCGGGACTGGAATTGCTGCAGCGCGTTCATGAAGAGCAAATCGACATCGAAGTCATCATGTTGACGGGACAAGGGACAGTCGAAACGGCCGTCTCGGCAATGAAAATGGGTGCTTGCGATTTTCTCAGCAAACCCTGTTCACTGAGTGACTTGGAACACCATTGCTACCGCGCTCGCGAACGTCGTGAACTCAAAAAGGAAAACAAACAGCTCAAGCAAGTCATTGCCCGCACACGCCCTGCGGCCAAACTGATCGGTGAATCGAAGTCGCTGGTCGATGTCTCCCGCATGATCGACAAGTGCGCTCCGACAAACAAACCTGTGTTGATACAAGGCGAGAGCGGCACTGGAAAAGAGGTCGTCGCTTTAGCCATTCAACAGGCCAGTCGCGTGGCGGACAAGCCATTCGTCACCGTCAATTGCGCCGCATTGCCAGAGAACCTTGTCGAGAGCGAGTTGTTCGGGCACCAGAAAGGTTCGTTTACGGGTGCGACTTCGGAGAAGCCCGGACTGTTCGAGATCGCTGATGGTGGAACGCTGTTCATCGACGAGATTGGCGAATTGCCTCTAGCGCTTCAGCCAAAACTGTTGCGAGTCCTCGAAGACGGATCGCTCCGCCGTGTCGGTTGTCACCGCGAACGAAAAGTGAAAGTTCGCATCATCGCGGCAACCAATCGTGATCTGAAAACGGAAGTCGAAGCGGGCAACTTTCGCGAGGACTTGTACTACCGCATCAACGTGCTGTCGATTCAATTGCCACCGCTCCGCGATCGTGAAGGAGACATTGATCGGTTGATCGACCACTTCGTACCCAAGTCGTATCACGTTGAACCGGATGTCCGGGCGTTGCTCAATCGTTACCCGTGGCCCGGCAACATTCGACAGCTCATCAACGTGATCGAACGAGCCACAATCTTGGCCGAAAATTTTGACATCACGATCGACGACTTACCAAGCGAGATCGTCGACGATGGCGATAGACAGGCTGCGATTACAAACGGTACCCATTCCAAGATTGATCACGCGTCGTCTCCTGCGATCAACCGGGGAATGCTCGGAGATAATCGATACAAGCTCGATGACGTCGCCCGAGTTCATGTGCTGGAAGTGCTCGAAAAAGAGAACGGAAATAAAGCGAGTGCTGCTCGCAAGCTAGGCATTCATCGTCGCAAGTTGTATCGTTTACTAGATCGATTTAGTGGAAAGGTTTCCGCGTCGACAAGTGATGACGACTCGGCTTGTGAATCGGTGCTGTGAAAGATCATCGTTGAGCAATCGCAATTCCAAAACGCCGTTGCAACGAATTGCCCGTGGCGGAATGTTGTTGTTGGCCGTTGTCGGCATTGCCGTTGTCGGCTACCGCATTTTTGGCGAATACAGTTGGCTCGAAGCGGCGTGGCTTGTCGTTGTCACGATCTCAACCGTCGGCTATTCAGAAACAAGCACTCTCTCGCCACCTCTGCAGCTCCTCACCATTTTCGTCATCTTGGTTGGGATGTCCGCTGCCGCGTACACGTTCGGCGGATTGATCCAACTTCTCTTTGCTGGCGAGATTGATCGCCTGATCGGAATGCGCCGCATGACTTCTGAAATCGCTACTTTGAAAGACCATGTCATCATCTGCGGCTTCGGACGGATGGGACAATGCTTAGCCGCAGAGCTGAAATCGCATCGGCGAAACTCCGTGATCCTCGAAATCAATCCAGACCGATTACGTGAAGCGGATGACCTGGGCTATGCGTGTTTGACTGGCGATGCGACGGAAGAAACGACGCTGATTTCCGCAGGAATTGAACGCGCCAAAACATTGGTGGCGGCGCTTTCAGGAGACGCCGAAAACGTGTTTCTCACTTTGACGGCTCGCAACCTTAACTCCAAACTTCAAATCGTCGCCCGCGCCGACCAAGTCAGCACAGAAAAGAAACTCCGCCAAGCGGGCGCGGATCGGGTCGTGATGCCAACAGTGGTTGGATCTCGACAAATGGCTCGCGTTATCACGCGGCCAACAACTGCCGACTTGATCGACTTGGTTTCACAACGCGAGTTTGCGGATCTGGAACTAGATGAGCTTCGTGTCAGCGAAAGCAGCAAGCTTGTCGGAATGACCATCGGAGAAACAAAGGCTCATCGCGACCACAATCTCCTCTTGGTCGCGATTCAGTCCGCTGCCGGAAAGATGACGTTCAATCCGAAGGCGACGCACCGTCTGGACGCTGACGAAGTCGTGATATTGATGGGCCATACCGGAGACATCGAATCTTTTCGCGTGAAGTACGACGAACGTCAGAGCCTATGACAGTGACTTGCGAATCCGATGGAAACCGTCTTTGATCTCGTCGGCGACCAATTGCATCGCATCCCAGACGTTTTCGCCGGTTTCTTTCGCAGCATCCTTGAGGGGTTCATAACGACGTTCCAGTTCTTCGAGTTTTTTACCCAGTGCCTGCAATTCACTCTTCGCTTCTTGTTTACCGAGATGGATTTGCAACTTGAGTTCGTCTCGCTCTTCTTTGAGATCATCGATGATGTTGGAAATCATTCGACGTGCGGAAACGGGCATGAGATAGGTCCTTGAAATGGGCGGAAAACGGTAGCCGAACTCACCGGGGATTGGATGTTTTTCCCAATGCCTGGCGTCATCAGCTAGGAGGAAATTGAATTCAACGGATCAAGCTTTTACCGGGATCTTTTTCGCTTGAGCTTCCTTGGTCTTGGGCATGCTGATCGTCAGCACTCCGTCTTTGTACGTCGCATCGACCTTGTTCTCATCGACGACCGATGGCAACGCAACCGAACGGGCAAAGCTTCCTGAACGTCGCTCGATGCGAAGAAACTTACGGGCTTTTTCCTCGGTTTGCTCCGCGCGATCTCCCCGAATCGTCAGCACGTTGTTGTGGACTTGGATGTCGATATCCTCCGCTTTCATGCCGGGCAAGTCCATCTTTACATCGACTTCATTGTCGGTTTCGGAAACATCGAGCGTCGGTGCAAGTGCCCCGTTAAACCATGACTCTTCCCCGTCATCAAACATCCGCGAGAGCATGTTTTCGATGCCACGGAATTGAGGTAACCTTTCGAAATGGGGTAGAGCGAGTCCGCGAGGGTTGCGTTTGGTAGGTGTGCCCAACATTTTAATTCTCCTGGATGGGAAGTCATTGAATCTGCAAATTTCGATGAGGACTAAACCTCGTCGTTCAATGCAACCAAAATGCAAGCGTTGTGCCGAACCCGATCGTCCTCGAGAAAATCCGCTGAAGCGACTGTTTTCTGTGATCATACCGCCATCGACCCGTGCGAGACTTGTGATCCAGAACGACACAGCGGCGCGCACTGGGGATCACATCCACGCTCTACCGGCCAAGGAACGCAGTTTGCGATACTAAATTTCTTGCTAACTTATCCACTCAGCGTCTCAGGTGTCGAATCATGACGGGCGAACTCGCTATCCAATATCTCGGTCTCGACCTAACTTCGCCGGTGATCGTCGGGGCGTGTCCGCTGACCATCGAACCGGAAACCGTACGTCAACTCGTCGAGGCCGGTGCTGGTGCAGTCGTGCTGCCGTCGATGCTGCAAGAACAAATCGTGCATCGACTGATGAAACCCACCGATCCGCTCGGAGCGATCGAGCGTAGCGGCTACCAGCCTCAACAGGACAAATACAACGGAGGTGCTGAAGAATACCTGCGTTCCATCACGGCACTGAAGAGAACGTGCGCCGTGCCGATTATCGCCAGCATGAATGGGGCTTCATCTGGCGACTGGCTTGACTATGCCATGGAAATTGAATTGGCGGGTGCCGATGCGCTAGAGCTCAACTTGCAATCCGCGGTCTTTGATCCGGAAGTGACTTCGGATGCGATCGAATCCAACTTGTGCAACATCGTCAAGGGAGTGGTTGATCGAGTCCGAATCCCGGTCGCAGCCAAAATCAGTCAGCGTTACACGAACCTATCCTCGATGGCTCGGCAACTCATCAAGGTCGGGGCCAACGGCATCGTTCTGTTCACGCATTCGCCACATTGGGACATCAGTACGGACCGCATGCACTGGACTGTCCGCTGGGAACTGTCGCCTTCCGACGCACTGGGTGGTATTTTGGAAGGGGTCGTGCGAGTGCGTGGCGCAAGCCCTCATTTGTCACTCGCGGCCAGCGGCGGAGTAACCACAAGTGAAGACGCGATCAAAGCGATGATCGCCGGAGCGGATGTCGTGATGGTAACGTCCGCGATTTACCGCGAGGGGCCGCACGCCGTCCGAAAGGTGGTCGATGGAATTACGAGGCACCTTGATCTGAGCCACCATCGCACGTTTGCGGAGTTCCTGGACTCTCGCTCCGTGATGACACTCGGCCCCGAGCAGCTGATGCGACTGGAAACCGTGGACTCGTTAACGGTCAACAAGCACTATTTCGACCCGACGCCCGCCGCGTCGCACGCAGCAGGGGACAAGTTCGGTCACAAGCTTTGAAAGAGTATTTCCATGGCTGTCATTCACGCATCTGATCCCATTCATGCCGCCGATGAGATCGCCGGCATTCACGAAAACCATGTGATCGGCGGACTGCTCGGCGAGGTCGCTCGGCTGTTGTCAGATCAACGGGCTAGCGACTTTCGCGTTCGAGCCTACCATGCGGCGGCGACGACGATCAGCGAACTAAAACAACCGGTGCGAGATTTATTGGACCACGATGGTCTCGACGGACTCATTGCATTGCCGACGATCGGCCAGTCCATCGCGAACCTGATCGACCAATACATTCGGCTCAAGCGAATGCCGCTGCTCGATCGACTTTGTGGCGAGGCGACTGCGGAACAATATTTCACGACGCTGCCGGGAATTGGGCCGGAGCTTTCGCATCGTATCCACGACCATTTGCACGTCGAAACATTGCCGGAGCTCTACGCTGCCGCAAAGCAAGGACGCCTGACGCAAGTTCCCGGCTTGGGCCGAAAACGCATCCGCGCCATCGAGGACAATCTCTCGCGGCGAATCGAAGACAAGCACCTGTCGCCGACATCTTCTTACCCAGATCCCGATCGCTCCGTTCCGATCGCGGAGTTGCTAAATATCGATTCGGAATACCGTGATCTGGCGAGCAGAAATCAGTTAGCTAAGGTCGCACCACGCCGATTCAATCCAGGACGACTTGCTTGGCTACCGATTCTGCATACCGACCGTGGCGGAAGGCACTACACCGCGTTGTACTCCAACACGGCTCGTGCCCACGAATTGAACACGACGCATGATTGGGTTGTCATTTACCGTGACGACGCTAACTCACACGGTCGCTGGACTACAATCACTGCCCAGTTCGGAAAACTGCACGGATGCCGAATCGTAAGAGGTCGAGAAGACGAATGCGAGACATACTATCGACACCAAAGCAATCCAGGCAACGGTGAAGAATGAATTCCCGGAATTCCATCATGGGCGTCCCCACCTTGATTTCAGTCATACGAGGATTGGCACGCATTGGCAGCGTTGCCAGCACAACGCTACTCTTGCTATTTGTGATCGGTAGTGCTGCAAACGCTGCGGTTCCATCGACGTCAGAAATTCTAGGTCTCGTACTTTTCCCAATCGGCGTTGCTGCCGGAATGCTTGTCGGTTGGCGGGCGGAGTTTATTGGTGGCGTCATTGCGATAGGAAGCCTTGCAGGGTTCTACCTATGGCACTTGTCGATTGACGGTTCCTTTCCACGCGGCCCATATTTCTTGCTTTTAACGCTACCTGGGGGCCTCTTTCTGATTACTGGCGTGGCGGATTGGGCATTGCGAGGCAAAACACGGACCTCGTGAGCCGAAATGCACCGAACGTTTACATCCCCTCAGGTAGGAAGAGGAGCGATTGCCACCCGTGAGCAAATGCGATGCAATTTCGAATTGATTCAATTCAGATTGAAGCGCGCCCCAGTGACCACCCGTGCGTCAAGGCACGCTTCGTTTCGCGGTCTGACACACTTTAGCCGCGTTTTGCGATTGGCATTCCAAGTGCGATTGGTGACTAGCAACTCAAAGGAGAAAATGATGAAAACGATCTTGCTTGCGACCGATGGCTCAGCTGCGGCTGAACACGCTGCCGATTTTTTGGCTCACCTTCCGCACGACAAAAAGTACACGCTGCTTGTTGTCTCGGCGTTAACGCCACCGTACTCGCCCGAGACAACGCTAAGTACGAAGTGGATCGAGATCAGTTTGGAACAGGACCGTACTGCGGCGATGGATGCCTTCGCCCGAATCGCCAAGCGTTTTGAAGGTGCCAATGTTGACTTGAAGCATGTTATTGAAAAAGGTCATGCGGGCGAGGCGGTTTGTCGAATCGCTCGGGAAAACAAGGGTGATCTCGTGGTCATTGGAGCCACCGGTCATTCGATGGTTGCGCGAATCGTGTTGGGTAGCACGAGTGACTATGTGGCGACGCACGCGCCATGCAGCGTGCTTGTCGTGCGACCCCAGGAAACGCCACCATCACGAGCAGGATTGCGTGTCGCTCTGGGATACGAAGCCACCGGCCCTGCTCAAGCAGCGTTGGAAGAGATCGAAGAATTCAAATGGGGAAAGAATGTTGAACTTCATGTCGTTTCGGTCTTTGTCAACTATGGACTTTTCCCATCCTCAGCAATCGATGAAGCACGGATCAACGCTAAAAATGCTGCCGAAGTGCTACGCTCCACGGGAGCAAGCACTGAATCACACCTTGTCGAGAGCGATCATCTTGGTGAAGGCTTAGTGAAGTACGCCCAGGACCACCGCTGTGACCTCTTTTTCGTCGGCGAAACTCCCCGGACCCGCTTGGATCGTATACTCATGGGAAGCACAACTCGGTATGTCCTGCGGCACGCACCTTGCAGCGTTTGGATCACACGCAATCGCATGATTTCCGGCGTCAAGAAGCAACCGCGAGCATCGGAAACAGCGTCAACCTAGACAAATTTCGTGATCGCGAAACCATCAAGCCTCCGTGATCAAAACGACCGTTGAACTTTTTTGAACGCATTCTGGTCTATGCAGGAAATGCACATCCAGAGGTCACCGTGACACGCGCAACCACGCTGGCGTTCGAAATGAAAGCTTCATTGACTTAGATGGACGTGTTTAAGCCAATACCAACAGCCCTGGGATTGATGGGACGTCATTCGGACGGCAGAGCAATGATCCGAATGCCATTCCCCGCATGCGAGATCACCGTATCGAATGGATGGATTTGAACGTTGAGTAATCAGGTGGGGTTAGCGTCCTGCTTGCATTACAGTCCAATTGCAAGCTGGAAGCTTACGCCACTTTCTCGGTGAGACTGACCCGTGACAACTGATAAACTAATTTCTGGACTGACTTCGGTTGATGCCTACCCGCATCCAGTCGACGGAGTGATCGAAGTTCACGAAACTCACATATCGATAGTCTTCCTGGCTGGCGAATTTGCGTATAAGGTAAAGAAGTCGATTAAAACCGATTTTCTGGACTACAGCACCTTAGCGCTTCGCAAGCAGTACTGCGAAGAAGAATTACGACTGGACAGTCGTTACGCCAGTGACTTGTATTGCGGTGTCGTGACGATCGGATTGCAAAACGGTGTCCTGCGAGTTGGCGTTGAAGAAAATCCGATCGAGTACGCGGTGAAAATGCGTCGCTTTCCGCAAACCGCCTTGCTCAGCGAGCGGATTGCCGCTGGCCAACTGACCGGCGATGAAGTGCGCCGGCTTGCCGAAGTGGTTGCCGAGTTCCACCGAACCGCGACCGTCTGCGACCCTGTGTTTGCGTTGGGTTGGCCAAAATATGTGTTTGACAACGTCGCGCTGATTTTGGATCAGCTTCGAGAGCATTCGGACCGTGACAGCTTGGCAACACTTTCAACTTTACGAATGTGGTCGAACAAATACATCGCGGAGCATTCACGGGAATTCAGCGATCGGATTGACGGTGGATTCATCCGAGAATGTCACGGTGATCTGCATTTGGCCAACGTCGTGCATTGGGGTGATCGCTTGTTTCCATTTGATGGCATCGAGTTCAATGAGCGTTTGCGCTGGATCGACGTGTTGAGCGATGCCGCTTTTTTGGCAATGGACCTTGCCGCTCGCGGACACCTCGATCTATCGCGTTCGATTTTGAATGCTTATTTAGAACGATCCGGCGACTATGCGTCGCTCGTCACGCTGCGATGGTTCTTGGTCTATCGTTCGCTTGTTCGTGCGCTGGTCGCCACGATACGAGCACGGCAAAACGAAATCACCGAACATGAGCGAACGTTCGCTCTCCAGGACGCTCGCGATCACATTCAATTGGCCTATCGATTCACCTTGAAAGACTCGCCGCGTCTGTGGATCACGCATGGCGTGAGCGGCAGCGGTAAAACGACACTCAGCGAACTGGTGGTCCGGCGTCACGACGCCTTGCGGCTGCGCAGTGACATCGAACGCAAACGGCTGTTTGGACTCACCTCAACCGACCGACCGACATCACAGCAACAAGCCGCTATGTATGGCGAGGATTCCAACGAGAGGGTCTACGAACATTTAAAAGAGGTATCCAGCAGCATCCTTCGAGCCGGCTATAGTGTAGTAATCGACGCGACGTTCTTGAAACTCAGTGATCGCGAGCGATTCCACGAACTGGCGACCCAAGAAGGCGTCGCGCTGGGGATTCTTGATTGCCACAGCGACGAACAAACGCTGCAGCAACGGGTGGCCGATCGCATGGCGAAGAACGACGACGCCTCGGATGCGAATTTGCAAGTTCTAAAACAGCAGCTCGCCAACCGCGAACCGCTCACCGACTCCGAGCGTGAGCTCGTCGTCGATATTCCTGATCTGGTTCAGATCGCGGAGCAGCTATGAGTTGTGCAGCATTGCTGGATGGAACTTTAGCAACCTCCACTATCAAATCGCCAACCTGCGTTTCTTCAACAAACAAAATGACGGAGTGGGTGCTTGGCGTGCTGGGTAGTTTGGGACTGTTTCTGATTGGCATGTCGATCATGACCGACGGACTCAAAGCTCTCGCCGGTGATGCACGAGGTGGCTCACTCGTTTCACTCGTAGCCCCGGACCGGTGCGGCTACGGGTGCCAACGAGTGGGTGACGCCCCACTCATTTCCTGACAATACGGTCGTGGATCGCATTTTGTTAGTCGCGGTCGGAATTGTCATCACGCTGGTGACGCAGTCGTCCAGCGCGGGAGTCGCGATGCCTACCACCGCGACGCGACAACAATCAAGCCTTCGATGAAGTGATTTGTACGAGAGTGAGGGAAGATGATCCCGATACCTGCTCCCAAAACCCAAGTTGAAGTCTGTCGCCGTCAGGTGCGGGGGCGCGACGGCATGTCTCAATCCCTTGACAAGTACGCACACTCGAGTTTCGGGAAGCAGCCTCCGAACCGGCGATTTCTAATGGTCCGGCAATTGCATTGATCTTCGTTGCCAAAATCTTTTCGGCCTTCAAACATTCGCTTTTTTCACACGTTTCTTTAGGAACACAGATGATTCAGGAAGTCAGCGGCGACATCATTCTTTCCGATGCAGAGGTGATCGCACATGGAGTTGCTCCGGCGGACCATTTCAATCAGGGACTTGCGTTGTCACTGCGAGAGCGTTGGCCTGCGATGGCAAAAGACTTTCGTCATTGGTGTCATCAAACCCATCCTAAACCCGGTGCAGCTTGGATTTGGAGTGGACCAGGGGAAGACGGACAAGTGGCGCGCGTGGTTTGTTTGCTGACTCAAGAAGAGTCCAGCAGCCATGGCAATGTTGCAGGGAAAGCTCGGATTGAACATGTCAATCACGCGCTCAAGTCGCTTCGGCAGATCGTGGAAAAAGAACAGATCAAGAGCCTCGCGATTCCCCGCTTGGCCACGGGAGTCGGAGGACTTCAGTGGTCCGATGTCAAACCGCTGATTCAGAATCATTTGGGTGACCTCACGATTCCCGTGTTCGTGTTCGTCGAATATCACGCAGATCAACCAGCCATCGCACTACAGGCCAAACAATAGTTGCCACCCCTGAGATGGTGAGCAGTACGGCTTTTTTTTCCAGCTACGCTTGACAAAGCGTGGCATTCGATAAATCTGCCGCCTGCAGACGGTAATATCAGCGTCACCCGCGTGGCGTGCTTCGAGTCGAAAGGGAAGTAAATGCCTGATCGGATGCGACGAAATGCAAGCCCACTGGATAAGGCGAACCGCCGCGGAAGGCCCGAGACGTTTTTGTCGGAAGTGACTGAGGGATCATAAAAGATCTTGCCCTCCGGATATGCGTGTCCGAAGTCTCGGAATGAAACGTCCTGTGACTTTTCGATAGCGGCCGTATTGTTGAAAACGTTCCATCAAGAAGTGTTCCTCCATCTGCGACTTCGCTCCTACGACGATCAGCAGAATGATCCAGATCGCTAAACGCCACCAGCGAAACGGAAATACGACAAAGCCGCCACAAAACAGCAACACAGCGGCATACATCGGATGGCGGATGAATCGGTAGGGACCGTTGGTGACAAGCGCCGCATCCTTGCTTAACTCGGGCATGACGTTGATTCGGAGTAAACCGAACGTGACCCAAGACCACAAGCCAAGCGCTGCGCCGCTGGCAATCATGAGCAACGAAAGCGAGTTCTCGAACACGCCCCAAGATGATGTCAACACCAAAGCGGCAGCCGTCAAAAACTGAAGGGTCACGAAAAAACTTTGGAGATACTTTGCTTTGCTCAAAACAGGAGATATGCCTTTAAATTAAGTTCGTTTGTCAGTTCCGCGGTCACCCGATCGAAATTTCATTGCTTAAATAGACATCCTGGATCCGATGCAGCAGCTCGATGCCTTCGTCTCTCGGACGCTGAAACGCTTTGCGGCCTGAAATCAAGCCTGTTCCGCCAGCACGTTTGTTGATGACGGCGGTCTTGACTGCATCGGCTAGGTCGGATGCTCCCGATGAAGCACCACCAGAATTGATCAACCCGACTCGGCCCATGAAACAGTTGGCCACTTGATAGCGGCACAGGTCTATTGGGTGCTCCGAGGTCAATTTCTCGTACACCAATGGCGATGTCTTGCCGAGCTTGATCGCATTGAAGCCGCCGTTGTTTGTCGCCAGCTTTTGCTTGATGATGTCGGCCTGCAGCGTTACACCGAGATGGTTGGCCTGACCGGTCAAGTCGGCGGAAGTGTGGTAGTCCTTGTCCCGCTTGAACTCGCTATTGCGGAGATAGCACCACAACACGGTCGCCAAACCCAGTTCGTGCGCCCGCTCGAACGCTTCGGAAACTTCAACGATCTGACGACGCGATTCTGCGGACCCGAAGTAGATCGTTGCTCCAACCGCCGCAGCGCCCATGTCGTAAGCGCGATCGACGCTGCCGAACATGACTTGATCGTACGAGTTTGGATAGCTGAGCAACTCGTTGTGATTGATCTTCACCAGAAATGGTATTCGGTGCGCGTACTTCCGGGACACAGCTCCCAATACACCGATCGTCGATGCCACCGCATTGCATCCATCCTCGATGGCCAATCGCACGATATTCTCGGGGTCGAAGTAATCGGGATTTGGAGCAAAGGAAGCGCCCGCCGAATGCTCAATGCCTTGATCCACTGGCAAGATCGAAACGTAGCCAGTTCCGGCGAGCCGACCGTGGCCGAAGATGCGGGCCAAGTTATTCAGCACCCGCTGGTTGCGGTCCGAGCCTGACAAAACACGCTCCAGAAAGTCTGGTCCGGGCAGCTGCAGCCGGTCACGACTGATGGTTTGGCATTGGTGTTCCAACAGGCTTGCTACGTCAGTTCCCAGCAATTCGACGATTGACATGGACATGCTTCTTCCCCCCTCTTCGTTAGGCTTCATGGCTCGCAGTTTTTGGCTTATTGATCTTCGTGCTGTTCAACCTCAATAAATAACTTAGCAAAACAATCCATCGCTGCTCGCCAATCGGCTTGACGTTCCGACTGCCGGACTTCGGATTACCAACGGTTGAAGATCGCCAAGATATTGGGCCTTTGCTTGGTTGCAATGATTCAAAGGCCACCATGAACAGTTCGGGAAACTTCCTGCTAGACATCGCAGATACGATGCCAAACGTACAACCGTTGACTGTCGCCACGAGTATAACCGTGACGGCGAATCGAATGTGAAAACAATGAACATCATGTGCAGGGACACACGCGCCGGTGGTCCTCAGCCGTCAACTCGAATGGCCGCGACTTCTTCGGTCAAA
>JBBSJZ010000043.1:0-18696 GCA_038256795.1 Pirellulales bacterium
ACTTCCTGACAGGCGACCGGCGGCATTGGCGTAGCGATAGACTTTGTCGGATTGGTTGTCGACGATCCACACGTCGGTTCCATTCGTCGCCAATCCCTCGACTTGAGCTTTAGAGCTTAGAGTGCCAGCGGTCCAAGATCCCTGCGTCGCACCCGCCGCGTCGTAGACGTAGACCTTTCGGTTTTTGTCCGCCACCCAGACCGTGGTGCCTGCCGCCGTGCTTGCGGCACCCCGTGGCGAGGTATTGCCGCTGTTGATCGCGTAGTTCTCAATCGAGGTGCCATCCGCGGCGTACTCGTACGTGCGGTTCGTCGAGGCGTCGTTGACGACATAGAACTTGGTGGATGCATCGAGGACCGTGATCGTCACCGAGTCGTAGGACACCGCGCCATCGGCATCCTTGACCTTCACGCTCACGGTAAAGACGCCTGCAACGGCCGAGCTAAACGTGGCGCTCACGCCGGAGGCATCCGTGTACTGGCCGTTGCCGCTGAGGTCCCAAGCGTAGCTGACGATGTCGTTGCCGGGGTCCGTTGAACTCGCCGCCGACAGATTCACCACGGCGCCCTTGAAGACGCTTTGGTCGGCACCGGCGCCGGCGGTCGGAGCGACGTTGTTGACTCCGACGGTCGTGGTCGTAGTCGACATCGCTCCCCGGTTGTCAGTGACTTGCAAGCCGATCACGCGATTGCCGCTTTGGGTCGTGGCGAAATTCACCGACACGCCGCTGGCGTCATCGTATTGTCCGTCACCGTCGAAATCCCAAGCGTAGTTTGCAATGCTTCCGTCACTGTCGGTTGATCCGGACGCGTTCAGCGTCACCGAACCGCCTTCGTTCATCGCATAGGGACCACCGGCGACGGCCACGGGCGGCGTGTTTGGGCCGGCGGGAATCGCGGTGATGCGAACGTTGTCGACGTTGGCGTCTTCATCCGAGGCGCTGACCTTGGAGCGGAAGCGGATCTTCAAGTTCGACGATGAGTAAGCCGTCAGGTCGACCGTTTCGTTGTGCCAGACGTTTTCGGGATCGACGTTCCCGTTTAAACGACGGACATCTTGAATCCAGCTCGATCCACCGTTGGTCGAAATATCGAGCGACAGGTACTCACCGGCATCGAAGCCGCTTTCGATCAACCAATCGAATGTCAGCGTCGACGTCTGCATGCCGGACAAATCGATCGATGAACCAATCGTTAAGGTGGCATTGGTGGCGGCCCCGTCGACTTCCGCAGCCCAAGAGCCGTTGGTCGCTCGCTGCGACGATCGGAACCAGTCATTTTGACTATCTTCGACCCATAGCCCATTCCATTCGCCGACTTCGAAGCTGTCGGTGAACAACACCAGCGGCTGATCATTATCCGTGTTTGTCACACTGACATCATTGGCATCGAAGCCATCGTAAGCTGGGTCAGCACTGGTAGCGGGTCCGAGCACAATCGAGTAACTCTTGTCACCATCGATCGCTGTATCGTTGACGCCCGTGACGACGACCGTTTGAGGCACATTCCAGTTGGCTGGCGTAAACGTCAACGAGCTCGTTGAAACGCCCCCTTCGCCAGGATTGCTCGACGATACAGGAATGGTGACATCAGCCGTCGGTGGAATATCCAGCACAACGTTGAAGCTGGCGGACGCCCCGTCTTCAGATGTCACGAGGCCAATCGCAGGACTCACCGTTGCACCAGCGCCCAGATTCAGCTTCAACAGATAGCCATATCCGTCTCCATTGGCACCGTCGAACACATCGCCCGTTGGCAACTTAATCGGCCCGCCGCTACCAAAAGCACCGGCCACGATCACATTGCCGCGAGCATCCACATCGAGCGCCGCAATGTTTCCGGACGCCCGAGCAATCTGCACCAGATCGAGGAATTGGTAGTCGGAATCCAATCGCAGGATGATACTGTCCTGAATGCCGATACTGGAACGAGTTGCTTCCCCAGGACCTGGATCAAAGTCGGCAGTCCCCTGGAGATATCCAAACAGATTCAGATTGCCATCATCTCCAATCGCCAAACCCAGAATCGAAACCCTGTCATCGCCAGAGAACTGATCCGCGCGTTGCAATGTACCGCTGGAATCCCACTTTGCTACAAAGGAGCTGCGTGTGCCAGTGCCAGTCAGTGACGGCGTATGCGGACCAAAGTTGATCACACCTGTGAAAGCTGCTGCTAGGTAGACCGAACCGCTACCGTCAGTTGCTAAGCCGGCCAGAATAGCACCGGAATCAATGCCAGCGACCTGTCGCGCCCATTGCACGCTGCCACTCGGATTCATCTTAATCAGAAACTGGTCAAAGCTACCCGCACTCGTCAGCGCCTGGCCGCCAAAATTACTCGTGCCAGAGAAGTAGCCTGATGCGTAAAGATTACCGGCACCATCCACTTCAAGCTGTCGTATAAAGTCGGTGTCCGCTCCGCCAAGCGTGGCTGACGAGATAAAGATGCCATCCGGAGTGAAGTGCGAGACATAGCTGTCCGCCATTCCTGCACGGGTGAGCGTGAATGTGCCGGAACCAGGATTGGCGTCGACGGTTCCCCGATACGACCCGGCGACGATGATGTTTCCGTTACTACCAATTCGAACTTGGCGAGCCTCGTCCGACTCTAAGCCTCCCCATCCTCGTGCCCACAGGAAATTCCCATTGGCATCTAGTTTGGTGAGAAATGCGTCGCTGGATCCCTGATTCGTCAGAACAGTGTTCCCAAACGCGGTCGAGGCTGAATTAGTCGCCCCTGCGACATAAACGTTGCCGACGGTGTCGAAGTCCAGCGAATAGGAATACGTCAGACTGCTTGTGGCGACAAAGTTCTTTGCCCAAATCAGTTCGTAAGTTGGCGAGTATTTGGCAATGTAACCATCCTGTGCACTGCCCGGTGTCAGTAGCGTCACTCCCGGACCGGGATCAAAGTCCGTTGGAACCGAGAAGGTGCCCGTCACAACCAGGTTTCCCTGTTGGTCGACCTTGACATCCGATTGTGCACCCCCTATCTGAACGGCCGATCCGGGGACATCGTTGTCCGAATTAGACGCCTGAAGCGATGCAATCGTCATTCCTGCATAGTCGGTGTCAGCACTGACGACCGAGTCAAAGTTGATACCGTAGGCGATGATTCCATCGACCGAAAAGTCATCAACGCCGGTGACGACAACCGTCTGCGGCAGATGCCAATTATCGGCCGTGAAGACGATTTGGATCGGAGAAACGACGCCTTCGCTTTCGTCACTCGAAGAGACATTGATCATCACATTTGCGGTGGGTTTGCTCGTTAAACGGACCGTGAAGGAATCATTCAGGCCTTGCTCGCTAGTTGAAAGGCCTGAGTTCCCCGGAACGACGTCGACGCCCGGCAAAGCTGCCGACACCGAAACGGTGTACTGGCCGACCCGTCCGTAAACACCCGTACTGCGAACCGCAAGATACCTCGCTCCAGTGGACGGAAGGATCAAGTTGGCGTCGAGGGAATCGGTAGGATTGGCAGCAACAATAACATTGCCGGCAGCGTCAAGAAGATCAAACACGATGTCGAGATTCTGTCCAATCTCGCTTCCCTGGACATCGATCTTGATGCCATTTGTGCTGGGTGTCGTAAATGAAAACATATCAACATCGTCGGTGGAGCCGATGATACCACCGCCGGTCAGTATGCCGTTGTTGTCTACCAACGGGGTCGCATTGAAAATGCTGCCACCGAAATCATCAGCCCGATAACCGAAGCCATTGAGTGAATTCGAGAGTACAGCCATGTCGTCCTGGACATTTCCGTATTGATTTGTGCCCAGAGTCCACGTTGCGTCCTCAAAACTGCTAAATCCAAACATAATTCCCTGAGATTTTGCGACGGTATCGATTGCACCGCTTTGATGTGAGAGCCCGAAGCTATGGGCTGCTTCGTGTGACGCGGCACCCCCAACTGAAATTATTGAGTTGTCGGCGAACGCGTAGGCTACGTTGGACGTCGCACTCGTGAACGAGTTAAGATACGCAACGCCGCCACTACCAGCGCCCGAGATACCGGATGTAGCCCCCGATCCACCAATCGCAACGCGCAGGGCAATACCGTTCGCTTGGCTGGCAGGAACTCCTGAAGCGAGCACTGCAGGTTCAACCGTGGTGACGTTGATATTGAACGGTGCGTAATCCTCAGCAACGATCTTCCAGACATCTGTCATGAATGCCAGTTCAGCGTCGCTGAACGTGCTCGAGTCTCCGTCTTTGTCGAACACGGGCGTGGTGATGTTGCTATTTGATCCCCAGGTCGCTTCGAAGTGGCCGTTGAAGTCCAGATAAATGGCCGCGGTCGCCGACGGATTGCTGTTGAGCACCGGAATGCTGGTCAGCGGATGGGCAGCCAAGAGCGCACGACTTTCGAGCATCTCCAGACGCGGTTTGCGGGACAAGCTCGCTACCAGTCGCTCACGTTTGACTCGCCCCAGAGCCAATCGATTTCTTGACGGCGAAAGCTTTTTGTTGCGTAACATCGAAAATATCCTGGTGGATGAATGGGACGCAGGCGATCGTTAGAAAGACGAACCGAGGCGTCAACCGATACGCCTGCTACTAAACAGTGCGGGATTCGTGGCCAATCCGTCCCAGGAATTCCGGGAAGATTTTTGCTTCGGACCAAAGCGGCAAACTGGCCAACCGATTTAGCTGCCATTTGCACTGACTCATCGGCCCCTCTCCTCACAAAGCGTGTGGGCGAGGGAGCCTTGACTCCTTCATTGCCAGATCAGCGAAGTGAAGCGGCGTCATCAGTTCTGTCACCAAGACCGATATTCAATGGCCCGCAGCTAGCCAGGGCCGAAAATACTTCGGAGTTGCTGCAGCCGTTTGTCAATGCAAGTTTTCTACGCTTTCGATCGGGCTCCCCTCGCCCGCTTCGGGGAGAGGGGAGTCAAACGACATTACCGGCTACTGCTTGAGCTTGTCGCTCACACCGCCGACCAACAGATCGTTTACTTTTTCACCTTTCATATCATCTTTTTCGCCATCGTCGGTGATTTCCAAACAGACGTTTCGACTGGAAACCCGTGTTTCAAAGCCTGCGACAGCTAGGGTCAATACCGAGAGGATCTGTAATCGAACGGGCGAAAACCGCAGTCCCCGCCCGTACGTTGTAAAGTTGCGTTTGCGTTAGGTCACTTCGCTGTGGAGAACAATCGCGTCAAGTAGTCGTCGATGAACAGGTAGTTCAGGGACGTCATGGAGAAGCCGGCCGTCACTGCGGTAGCACCCGACGTGTTGTCGGCTAGTTCGGCTGCTAAGCTGCTAGCCAACGCGGAGTTTTTCAAGCTGTAACTCACCGTAATTCGGTTGCCAGAGGTCGTCACGGTCGTGGGCACGAAAACATAGCGATTGTTGCCAACTGTTAAGTAGTATTCGGCGGTGTTCAAGAAGTTGGCCAGGGTGTCGCCGCTGGTCAAACCAGAAAGGTTGCTGATGGTGATCGTGAGGTTACCCTGCTTGGCCATGTTCAGCGCGTCCTGCGTCACCGCGTCGCCGGTCAGCAATGCCCGGGCGATGCTGATAGCGACCGAGCCGTTCTGATCGTTGTAATTAGTGCCACCGCTGAACGACCAGTTTGCCACGCCACCAGGAGCATCGGTGAAGCTATCACCCAAATCGAGACTGCTGCCGAGAGCCGCGAACGCCGCATCCACACCCTCCACGTAGCCCGTCGCACCATGTGATGCAGCGTCATAAGTCCCGCTGTAGCCATTGACTGTGACGATCGCATCGGCCTTGTTGATCACGATGTCCGCGGTGCCACTTTGGTCGTGGTAGTTGATGCCGCCAAGGAAGGTCCAAGTAGCAGTACCGCCCGGAGCGTTCGTGAAGCTTCCGCCCAGATCCAGACTGCTGCCGACCGCTGACAAGTCACCTGTGACTCCAACCGCCGAACCGGTCGCGCCATGTGCTGCTGCGTCATAGATGCCGGTGTAACCGTTGACGACCACGGCAGCGTTGGCCTTACCGATCACAATAGCCGCTGTGCCATTCTGATCGTTGTAGTTGGTTCCGCCGCTGAACACCCAGTTGGCTGTTCCGCCGGGAGCATCCGTGAAGCTTCCGCCAAGATTCAAACTGCTGCCCGCAGCCGACAAGTCACCTGTGACTCCAACCGCCGAACCGGTCGCGCCATGTGCTGCCGCGTCGTAGATGCCGGTGTAACCGTCGACCGTCACAACCGCATTGGCCTTGTCGATCGTAATCGCTGCTGTGCCAATCTGATCGTTGTAGTTCGTACCACCGGTGAAGATCCAGTTGGCAGTACCGCCCGGAGCGTTCGTGAAGCTGGCTCCCAGATCGAGACTACTGCCCGCAGCCGACGGATCAGCTGCAACGCCAACCACTGAGCCCGTTGCCCCGTGGGCTGCCGCGTCATAGGAACCCGTGTAACCGGACACATTAACAGCGGCATTGGCCTTGGCGATGTCGAAGTCCTGGCTATCATCGCTGGCCAGGTGATTGGCATCACCGGCGTAGATGTAGCTGGCCGTGGCAGTACCCGCGTTGGTATTGTTCGCGTAGTTGGCCGTAGGTGTCAGGCTCAGGCCACCAGCGCCGGTGACGGAGACCGTGGCCGGTGTTTGCGCCGAGCCGTTGTAGGTGAACGGTCCACCTGCGATGGTCACCGTGGTCAATGAGGCTGCCTTGGCAATGCTGTTGACCACCGTGTCGCTGGCATCGTTGTAGTTGCCGGTGGCATCAGTGAACGTCCAAGCGTCAGTGGTGGTTCCCGCATTGGTGTGCGTGGTGCCGCTCAGATCCAGCCCACTCAGGTTCTCGTTGAGCACACCGACAGCTGTGCCGCTAGCCGTGTGAGAATTGCCATCGTAGGTCACGCTGTAAGGTATTACCACGATCACGGCACTGGCCTTGGCGATGTCGAAGTCCCGACTATCATCGCTGGCCAGGTGATTGGCATCACCGGCGTAGATGTAGCTGGCCGTGGCAGTACCCGCGTTGGTATTGTTCGCGTAGCTGGCCGTCGGTGTCAGGCTCAGGCCACCAGCGCCGGTTACAGAGACCGTGGCCGGTGTTTGGGCCGAGCCGTTGTAAGTGAACGGTCCGCCCACGATGGTCACGGTCGTGAGTGAGGCTGCCTTGGCGATGCTGTTGACCACCGTGTCGCTGGCATCGAGGTAGTTGCCGGTGATGTCGGTGAACGTCCAAGCGTCAGTGGTGGTTCCCGCATTGGTGTGCGTGGTGCCGCTCAGATCCAGCCCACTCAGGTTTTCATTGAGAACACCCACGGCTGTGCCGCTAGCCGTGTGAGAATTGCCATCGTAAGTCACGCTGTAAGGCGTTACCACGATCGTGGCTGTCGCTTTGTCCACCACAAACGTGGTCGAATATTCACTGTAACCGTTGTCCTTGTCGATGATGCGAGCGTAGACGGTGTACGTTCCGGCATTGAGCAGCGAGTAGTCAAACGAGTCGTTCGTTGTACTGCCGACTGTGTAAGTGATTCCCGTGAAATCGCCTGTCTGGGAATAGGCATAATGAAACCCGGCAGCCATGTCGGCGGTCGAGATATCGGACTGGCTCGAGAACGAAACAGACTGAGCGTCTCCATAGGTGATTGTACCGCTGTCATTGAATGATGCCGTTGGCGCCGTGTTACTGACGGTCAATGTAGTCACAGCAATGTCACTCGCTCCCGAGGGATCCGTCACTCGGACGGCAATATTTCGAGTGGCAAAGTTATCCGGGAACGTCACGGCTGGTTGCTCTCCGGTGGTATTCACATCGAATGTGATTCCGTCGTAATCCAAATCCCATTCAAATTGGAGTTGAGAGTTTGCCGTCTCGGCATCACTCGACAGCGTGGCATTTAGTATTAGCGGAGACCCTTCTGGACCCGTGTAGGATCCCCCGGCGTTTGAGATCGGAGTCGTGTTGAAGGGAATCTTCAGCTGGACGGCGTTTGGTGCGATTCCTTTTGAGAGTACTTCGTAGAGGACGCCATTGATCGTTTCATTTCCCGTGCTGTTCCAGTCGCTGTGGATCACATCAACGTGGTCCGATCCAAGAGCAACCGCGTCCACAAGAATAGTACCAGTGAATCCTGGATCCAGGGTTCCGATGGTCACGATGTCTGCACCACTGCCACCACGGATGGTGATGCTTCCGAAGGGATTGGTGAAGATCGTCGTTTCAAAGTGTCCGTCGGGACTCCGCAGTTGCATCATCCCAGGCTGAGTCGCGTCGCTTGGATCAACGTCTTCGAGTATCGCAGAAGTCACTCCCGCTGGTAGTTCAAAGATCAAATCTTCGACGCTGCCAGCGTTGATCAAGAACGCTTCGAGGCCGTACCACTGAATCGTTTGCGTTGCGTCCGCTCCAGCAAGTGTTATTACGGTGGTACCATCTGCGGCATTTGTCAGACGCTGAATGATCTGGTCGTAGTCGCCACCACGGATCGTGACGGAGTTGTTGCCACCAACTCCGCCATGAAAGACGATCCCTTCTGCGGGAATTGGATTACCGGCCAAGGCATCAATTAACAGCGAGTCATCTGCTGTGTCAGTTCCGTTGATCGTAATCTGAGTTGGCGACGTAGCGGGCTGTGTGATGATCGATTCGCCGCCGGTGATCAACTCAAACAATCCACCGTTGAGGCGCAAGATGGTTTCTTGAAGTCCAGTCCCGTTGAGATCGGGACCAGGAGGAGCATCGATCGATAGTGCTTCGTCATTGATCAGTCCACCGAAACCGATGTCTTTTCGCAAGACTGCACCCGTCACGTTCGACAAAATCACAGCGAGTAGCTCGGTCGCTTCGTAACGAGGGTCACCATTGGTTGTAACGGTGATTGTTTTCGGTTCCGCGTCGCCAGCCAACCAGGTCAAGGTGCCCGAGGTTGGTACATAGTCACCATCCTCTGCGGTCGCGGTCATATCGTCCGTAGCAAAGTCGACAGTCACTGTGGTTTGTGGAGCTTCGCTGATTGCCACGGTGAAGACGAGTTGGGATGTGCCCGTGTTGCCTTCAAAGATCGACAGGTCAGAGATGGCAAGTCCCGGTGGAATGATTACACCAACGGTGGCATTGGCCGCTTGATTCTGTAACGCAATACCGGTGTTTTCCGAGACGAGCTGGCTGACCGGCGTCATGCCACTTGCCGTTGCCGTCAACGCACTGGCGACAGCGCCTTGGGCGACGACTTGCGATTGGACAATCTGCGTGAGGAAACTGTCACTGTTTTCGATCGCGACTTCGGCCGTCAGCTGGTTAGCGGCTGCAATCACTTCTGCTGCACCCGAGAGCATATTCTCCGGGAGCGTCACTCCAACTCGCACCATCATTCCACGCAGCAATCCGTCAACGACGGCACGTGACTGCAGGTCGAGCGTTGATCCTTCGTCCGTGATGCGGCTTGCCATCTCACTGATAGCTGCCTGGGCAATCACATACAGAGGCGGAGCGCCAGCGGCACCGGACACAGTCGCGGCGAGCTGGGTGAACGTATTGTGCATCATCGCCGCCGTCTTAAAAACGAGCGGTGCGTCTGGGTTGTAAGCGAGAACGCCAGCGAGCGGATCCATCGCAACAAAATCTACTGTCGGAAGATTTAGGGCGTTTGCAACGCGCTGAGCCGCGGTAGAAACATCAAAATCGTACTCCTCAACTAATCCGGTCAGTAGTGTGGTGAGGGGACTAATACCCGGTGTATTGAAATAACCAGTCAGTGGAAACGCCAGCGGAAAACCGGTCGAGCTATCGAGGCCACCGACAGTGACGATCATTCCGTCGAACTCGTTGATGATGCCATTCCCGTCGACATCGAACGTTTCATCTACCGTTAGAAGTGCCGCACCATCGGCACTGGTCATCGATGATGGTTCGTTGGGCTCATCCTCATCCTGCAAGCCGTCGCCATTGAAATCTACGAAGTCCAGCACACCATTGCGATTGGCGTCAAAGAAGACAGTGCTATTAACGAGGTACCCGTCATATACACCAAAAGGAAGTGTTCCAACTGCGGTTGGCGGGAGTTTACCGGTACCCGATGCGGCCGCTACTGTAATCGTCGACCCATTCGTTGGCTGACTAGCGGACTCATTTATTGGCTGACTAGCAGTTTGGATCGCTACTTGGCTAACTTGAATAGTATTAACTCCACCGGAAGTAACCGCTGAAGCGGGTTCATCGTTATCGCGTATCGTGAGCGTGTAAACCGACGGCGTTCCCAGCACTGCTCCACTGACACTCTTGATCTTCAGTGTGATCGTTTCATCAGACTCGCGGTTGGTGTCGTTGATAATCGAAATCGGAATAGTTGCAGAAGTGGAACCTGCAGGTATGACGACCGATGTCGAAGGAGGAACGTAATCTCTCGTGTAAAAAAACCGTTTAGTCACCGATCGGGCCGATCCGCCTAATTCCAGAGTGAGGTACACATCGTGTGCAACTGCGACCCCGATATCGACCTTAACACTTGCAGTCCCATCTCCTTCCGACACCGCTTGCGCAGATTGAGAAAATCTGACCACGGGAGTGTTGTCATACACCGTCACCTGACGAGAGCTATAACCCTGCCATAACTCGGCTCCGACCGGCATCTGGATCGTCACGCTTATCGTCTCACTCGCCTCAACGACGAGGTCTTCGAGTGCTGTGACTCTGACCGTTGCCCCTTCCGCTCCGGCAGGGATTGTCAACACCCCAGTGTTGCTGAGTGTTGCTGGCGAAACCGCTGACAGCGAATAATCGCTCGATGTAGCTGTGCCGGTAGGTTTAAGCGTCAGCATTACCGGGTGGTCGGTCACTGCTGAAAGTGCAACTTCAACTGTCGTGAAGTTGCCTTCAACGACAACAGGTTGGTTTTCAATACCCTGCACGTAGGTGGATAACTCGGGGTAGGGAAGTTTCGGTCCAAAAAGCCTCCTCAAGTTCGCAATATAAACTTTGCTGTAATCGTCCTTATATCGCTTGTAAGCATCATTGAACGCACGGCTGTTTCCGACGATACCAACCAGCGGGTCGTTGTCGTTGATCGTCAGTGAGTGCGATCGAGCGGTGCCAATATCGGCTCCCTGTGCGTTAACGATTTCAAATTGGATCGTCCTATTTATCTCATTGATCGAGTCGTCAACGATCGGGACGAATAACGTCGTAACTGTCTCACCCGGTTCGAATCGGACTGTTGTCGGGACTGGGCCAAAGTCCCTTATCGGAGTAGCCGAACCTCCCGAGCGACGAAGCGTCACGTCGATGGCGCTACTCGACGGGTTGGACAATCGCAGCGTGATCGCTGCGTTGGCGACACTTTCAAAAACACTGGATGTCGTGATGACTCGCGACGCATCGCCAAATTCGACAACTGAACGGTCATTGTCGTCTATGTTCAAGGCAAAAGTCTGACCGCTGCCCAGAACCGCACCCTGCGGGGTCCCAAGCCGCAGATAAACCGTTTCCTTGGGCTCGGACAATGAATCATTAATGGTGACAACGTTGAACGTCGCTGTGGGGTTGAGAACTCCAGTGGGAAAATTCAAGGTGGTGGTTGAAAGCGTGTAGTCGTCTAGAATATTGGCTGTGTTAAAATCGCTAATCAGGATTGGAACACTAACAGGGCCTGTGGAAATCCCTCGCATTGCAACCGTAATAGCGACGACGCCGCCTTCAACGGTCGAGCGACTGGAGCCGACAAATGATAATTCAATGGCGTCATTGGCAGGGATCGTGACGATGTGTGTGGTCGCAGCACCTGGGGATGCTGAGACCTGGACATTGACCGGCGCACCAAAAACCATTTGAATGAATTCAGTTGATTCGCTGACAACGTCATCCACAATGGTCAGCGGAAATTCTCCCCTGAGCCGTCCGGCCGGGATGATAATCTGAGCCGCGGGTGCGACATAATCAGACGGCGCTGTGGCGGTGCCGGACAGGACGATCGGAATTACGACCTGCTTGCCGGAGACCTGAGACAACTGTGCCGAGACCAAAACGGTGCCGACGTTTTCAGGTGCGTATTGGGTTCTGCTTGTGAAGCTGACGAACGGAGACGCGTCGTTGTCGTCGATCGAGATGGTGTGCGATGTTACGGTTCCCAGCGTGGCATTGACGGCCGTGCCGAAGCTGAGGGACAGCGTCTCCAGATCCTCGTCAAGCATATCGTCGTTGATTGCTATTGTGAGATCAGCCTCTAACGTGCCTGGGGCGAACAGCAGGTAACTCTGGGAGAGCGTGTAGTCGACACCTGCGGAGGCTGTACCCGTGATTATTAGCGGTACGTAAGCGTACGCGTCGGGCAACGCTTCCGCGAGGATTGCACGCACGGTGACAACACCTCCGTCTTCAGTGATGCTTTGGTCGGCAATCGTGAAATTCACCACTGGGGACAAACTTGTCCCAGTGCCAACCTCGATAGCCGTAAATCCGGCTGCTGACACCCCGTCGTCATCCGTTACACGAATAGGGACCGGGTAGATGTTATTCGCCGCAAACGATCTCTGGGCGGTAGCGGTCACTACATTGCCGACTCGGGTACCCGTGGTCAGTACTTCGTAAATGCCGTCGTTGTCAAAATCAATCTCGAAGTTGAGAGTGTCACCAGCAACGTCAGTCGCTGAGATAGTAACCGTGACGTTGTCACCGGCAAGAACCGGGCCACTATTCACGACGCTCAGAATCGCCGGGGCGACGTTGCTCGCGATCATGGACTGAGTTGTTGATCCGCTGCTGCCATCTTTGTCCGTAACCGTCAGTGTGATGGCGTACGTGCCGTTGTCGTCTGGAGTCCAGTCAAGTGTCTGTTGAGTGCCCGTGAGATAGGGAACGCTGTTTTTCGTAATGCTCCAGGCGTAGGTATGCGTATCAAGAGCACCAGGATCGCTGACGGTACTGCCGAGGCTAATCAGATCTCCTTCTTTAGCGGAATCGGGAACACCGATGATGGCGGCGATTGGCGCAACGTTGGTGACCGCTAGCGTGGTGGTGGCGATATGGAAGGCGCCCTGGCTATCGGTCACGCGTAGGGCGATTGTCCGCGCCGAAAAGTTGTCAGGAAACGAGACCGACGGATTTCTTCCGGTGGTATCGACGTCAAATGTTACACCGTTGTAGTTGAGATCCCATGCAAACGAGAGCGTGGCCGTTGCTTGTTCAGCATCGGTGGAGGCGGACGCATCCAGCGTGATCGGTGTGCTTTCGGCAGTTGAGTACGGTCCACCGGGACGGGCGATGGGCGGACTATTGAAGGGCGGACCGACGATGAATATGTCTTGCCTAGAGTTGTTATCTCCAGGAACGAGATTGCTGGCTAAACTTCTGAACGCGACGTATCGGCCGTCTCCGCTGATTGCAGAATTTCCCGAGCTACTGTTGGCTTGTGTCCCGTTCGCACCAGTGCTGACACGTGTCGTCAAACCGGTTGTCAAGTCTTTTTGGAAGATATCGTCGTAACCAAGAGTATCGCCAACTACTAGATTGGTCGCGAAGCTTGTGAATGCAACAAATTGTCCGTCAGCACTAATAGTTGCTCCGCCTGACGAACTATTGCCCTGAATATTTGCGGAACTTGTACTCACTAGAATCGTTGTCTCGTCTTGGGTGTCCCTGACGAACACATCGTGTCGGAAATTGAAGTCTCCCGTTACCAGAACGGAATCGGTTTCGAATACGACATAGCGACCGTCTGCGCTGATCGAAAATCGAGTAGCGCCGGCACCCGAAGTGGCCTGACCACCCGAAGAACTAACGCTAACTCTCGCCGTAGTGCCCGTCAAAGTGTCTTTGACAAAGACATCATCCGCATTGTTTGTATCGCCCGCAACGAGATTTGTAGCACCGCTAGTGAAGACAACATGTTGTCCATTGGCACTTATTGAAGAGTATAGCGCACCGACATTTGACACGACGCCGGAAGAGCTGGTGTTCACACGTGAGACCGCCCCAGTCACCAGGTTTTTTACGAACACATCAAAAGTCGCGATTTGATCACCAGGGACGAAGACAGTTCCACTGGAATTAAAGGCCACGAACTTCCCATCCGCGCTGATCGATGCTCTTAGTACGTTCCCACCGTTATCCTGAACACCTGAGGGACTTGTATTGACCCGGGTCGTGGTACCGGTGACCAAATCTTTGACGAAGACATCGTAACTGCCGTTCGTATCACCAATGACGAGATTACTTGCGCCGCTCACAAATCCAACAAATCTTCCGTCTGCGCTTATCGAAGGCATCGATGATGTACCATTTCCCTGAGTTCCAGAGGAATTTGTACTGGCTCGAGTCGTAATCCCTGTGACCAGATCTTTGACAAAGATGTCGCCAACAGAATTTGTATCTCCCGTGACAAGATTCGAGGCACTGCTTGCGAAGGCAACGTATCGGCCATTCGCACTTACGGCAGGATCGGAAGATTCTGCGTTCCCCAAAACACCCAATGAACTCGAATTTACAAGCGTCGTCACGCTAGCCAGCATCCTGCGGTCTTCCAACGACTCAAAGATCGCGGCGCGTTTGCGTCGACGACGTGCGGAAACTCGGGCAGTGTTGTTCGGTTGACGAAGTGATCGAAGCCACTGGTTGAGACGCATGGGAGGCAATCTTGAGAGTTGGGTTTAGAAGGTGGTTAAGGCGGGATCTTGTTCGACGGCGAGAAAAGTCGCCCTCATCGCGGACTCGCAAATAAGACCCGTTTTTGTCGGATCTTTGCCGCTGATTCGAGAAACTAAGGTTTCGGTGTTAGCTGCTATTGTTTAGTGCAGGATTCTTGGCCAATCCGTCCCAGGAATTCGATGAACTTTTGTTGGAATGACTCAAGTTCGCCGAGACCGAGCGCTCTGGCGAGCGGGACCGACCAGCTCTCCTGAGGGTTTACGCCACTCACCACATGGGTGGCTGCCGTTACAGTGTCGGTTCGCCGGAGACCTCCGTCAATCGGGGGGTCAAGAAAAGATTTTCCGGCGGCTGTGCTGATTTCCGATGATTTGCAGCGTTTGGTGACGGCCAGCGAGTCACCAGCAGGCGAACCGCTTATTTGCTCGTCCTTGCGAAAGCTGTATTCGCCGAGAACGAACGACTTGAAGGGCGTGGTTCGCGATTGGTTGCGCGGTGCGACGCTGTCTGCGGATTATCTTCGGCGTGGTAACGAGGAACGTCTCCGAAGTGATTGCTGAGGATGACAACCAGCGCTGTGCAGCACTTCCTTTTCGGTCTGTTTAGCAGCGATAGCTGACGGCGAGCTCGGCTTGCTCCTCACCCCCGGCCCCTCTCGTCGAAACGGGGCGAGGGGAGCTATGGCTTTGCTGCGTGACCGCCAAGTCGCGAGCTAGCTCATTCGTTCAGCCGCGAACCAGGCGCGGGCGAATTCCCACTCACGGTAGGCCGCCGAACGCGAGAGTCCCAAGACTTCGCCGGCATCGGTGACGGACAGTCCGGCAAACAGTCTCAGCTTCACGAGTTCTGCGGCTTCGGCATCTTCCTCGGCGAGACGTGTCAATGATTCGTCCAAGTCGATGATCATTTGGGGGTCGTTCGCATGCGCATCAAGCGGATCGACGACGTCAACACGGCGGGCGTTTCCGCCTCGCTTGTCGCAGCGTTTGGATATTGCCCAGTCGACAAGAATCTGGCGCATCGAGTTGGCTGCGGCGGCGAAGAAGTGAGCGCGGCCTTTCCACGACTGGTCCGATCCCACCAGCCGCACGTAAGCCTCGTGGACGAGCGCCGTGGCTTGAAGGGTATGATCGGATCTTTCGGCGGACAGTTTTGCTGCCGCCAACTTTCTCAGCTCTTCATAGACCAAGGGCATCAAACGATTCACGGCGGAGGAATCCCCCGCTTCGATCTGTCCTAGAATTTGGGTGACGTCGCTCACTTTCGTCCCGAGATGAATGCGGCTACGTCACTCATTGGCTGAGGCTCGTCCGCGGCATGGATGGAGAGCGCATCACCAGCGTCGAGCATCTCGTAAACCGTCTCGGCCCGTCCGCCCACAGGTTTTGAATCGCGAATCCACAGGGGTCGCGGGGCGGCCATGGCAACAAGTGCGCTGATGTCACCATACTTCACCGAACCGGGTACGAAATGAATGTCGGCGTACGAGTCGACGCTTGCGAAACGGAATCCATCGAGCATGACCGCCGCCCGCGACACGCTCGATTCGTCGATCGCCGTGACGGCGAGCACCACGGGTGCGAGGTGACCGCTGCCGATCAAGGCGACGCTTTTGGCGCCCCTGGATTTAGCCAAGGCGATGACGCTGCGCAAGTCGGCAACCCGCTCAGCAGCGAGCGTGCGGTTGTAGCCAAAGGTGAACGCGGCATAATTCCGCTTGTCGCTAATTAAACGCTGGTCGGACCCATCGCCTTGATCCGGCGCATCGCCTTGCCCATGCAATAGCGGCAGCATCACCGTCACACCATCATCCAAGAGTTGTTGCAGCAGTCGATGCGAATCATTCGCGGGATCCAGAGCCGCGGCAACACCTCCATCGAGACACCAAATCGCGGTCGGTCCCGACGCGGGTTGCCCCGCTCTCGCGAGAATGGTGAGGGGAATGGCATGCCTCGCGTTCGCGTCTTGCAAAAGGCCTCGCGTGACCTGCACGCCCGCGGGTTTCGCGTCCGTGAACTCGTCATGACTCGGCACGAATTTGGGGCCCGGCGACTCAGCCTCAGTGACGGATAGAATCGATTTCCAGGCTGCGCGCATGGAAGACTGGAACGATGCGACTTGATCGCGTTGGCGAGGCCAAAGTTGGTCGATCGCTAAGTTCGCTTGGGCGTCGAACCACTGGCACACGTCGCGCTCGTGTGCGGGACCCACGACACTCGGCCGGGGATGTTCGTCGTTCCATACGGTCCCTTCTTCGTCGGTGATGCGTGCGAAGTCGGCTTCGATGATCGGCTCGGGAAGTCCCATTGCCAGGTGCCGATTCATCCACGAGTACATCAGAGCCCGCGTCACGTAATTGAAGCTATGCGGGAAGTCGGGGAAGTGATTGCACATCACATCGGCTTCGTCGCCCACGAGTCGATACAACTGTTGCAGTTGCGGATACCCGTCGGTCATCATATCCCGCGTCCAATCGTCGACAGCCGTCATCGCTTGGGGCCGCGGAGCCATCAGGGCGGCGAGTTCGACGTTGCCGGTATCGACGCGCAGCAGATTGCAGTTTTCGCAGTAGCATCCGCCCTGCATCGACGTCGACACCATGCCATTGGGGAATGAAACCTTAACGCGTGGGTCGAGCGCGCCGAGCATGATCGTTTGTGTTCCACCACCGCTATTGCCAGTCACTGCGAGCCGATCGGGATTCACATCGGGAAGCGATGCGAGGAAATCCAGGGCGCGACTGGCGTTCCAAACTTGCAACCCCATGATCGATTGCAAACGCAACTCCGCATCAATGCTGTACATCACCCAAGAGCTCGCTGGCGAGCCGTCCGCCGGACGCGTTTCCTCGGGTCTCGGATCTTGGTGGCGGTGGGCGACTTCGAAGGGAATTTGGACCGAGTCGGCATAGCCGAGCATATCGAACATGAATGAAACGCAGCCCATGCGAGCGAGCTGGACGCATCTCGCGAGCTTTGGCGTTTGCCCCGACTCCACGTACTTTTCCCGCCCCGCCGCAATCTCCGCTTGGACTTGTTCGTCCGTAAACCGATCCATTCGGCCGCCGTGACCGTGCGGGCAAAGGATTCCAGGTCGCTTCACGTCGCCGTAAGTCTGGCCGCTCGGCCGAAACAACAACCCGGTGACGAAGTGCCCGGGAAGACTCTCGAAGTAAACTCGCTCGATCGTGAACCCGTCACGCTCGATGCGGCCGTGAATCACCGCGTTGAGGGGTGTTCGCTCCGGCTCGGGCCAGAGGCCGGTGGCAACGAGCACGTCTTGACGCAGCTTTGCGGCACGCAGTTCCCAAGCTTGCTTCGTCTCGGGGACGACGAACGGGAAGTGTCCGTCGAGCGTCTTCAGCTCACTCGCCTGAACCTCATTCGGTGTGTCCTGGCCCGATGTTTGTCCACCGACAACCAGCACGATGGCGATGACCCACGCCCATTCCAGTCCCATTCGCAAACGCAGCATCATAGTAGTTCCCATCACCATCGAGATTGATCGAGCCGACATATCAAGCGTTCATGATAACCGCTCACGCAGCCGCTCAGGTGCTGCCCCAAATCAAGCATCCGTCTTGGCGAGGGTGATCCAGGAAATGAAGGCGAACCAGGGTTCCCCTCGGGCCCATTGCGATTAAGTTGTGCAGGCCAGTTTGTGTCCATCGACCCCGTTGAATGATTGAGTGAATCCCGTGAGCAAGTATGACGTATTTGGTGTGGGCAATGCCTTGGTGGATATCCAAGCCCGCGTGGGCGACGACGTGGTCACAAAGTTGGGAATCGACAAGGGCATCATGACACTCGTCGACAACGAACGCCAAGCCGGTGTTCTGGCGTCGCTCGGTGGATTGCCGCTCAATCGTTGTGCGGGTGGATCGGCGGCGAATACGATCGTCGCGGTCGCGGACTTTGGCGGTAGCGCGGCCTTCGTCGGTAAGATCGGAGACGACTCGATCGGAGAGTTCTTCCTGGAAGATATGCGAAAACTCGGGATCAAGATTGAAGTCGATCCGGCGCCGGGTCTACCCACGGGAACTTGTGCAGTACTGATCACCGAAGATGCCCAGCGGACGATGCTCACCAACCTCGGTGCGTCTGCAACACTGACCG